>JABSSK010000380.1 GCA_013214265.1 Saprospiraceae bacterium
TGAAAAGCCGTTAATTGATCCGCTATCATATCTGTAGCATTTGGTGCTGCACAGAAATAAGGCTTAGCAGTACTGTGTAGGTTGCTTTCGGACCATGCACTCCAAACATTGCTGACGCATTCTTGTCGAATTTGGAATTCATAGGTGGTTCCGGCTTGCAATCCGATTATAATATATTCCGGATCTGATTTCCTTTCCATGAAAGTCCAAGTACTGGACCCTTGCATACGGTATCTGATCTGGTACCTGAGGGCATTCCCCAACGGATAGGTAATGGTGATTTGCTCACGAGTGATTTCAGAGGCTGTAATATTATCCGGATGTAAAGGGTCACAGTCGGGTAATGCTAGGGTGTTAACGTCTATATTTGGGGTCCATCCACTCCACACGGAGGTACAATACCAAGAAAAAGCGACCTGATAGGTTGTTCCTTCTTCGAGACCTGCTAACTGGAAAGGCAGGGTAGTACTGGTTAGGGTATCCCAAGCAGAGGATTGGTTTTTGCGGTAACGCAGGCGATAGTTTGTCTTGTCATCTTCTGCAGTAAGGCCAACCGAGAACCCATCGGTTGTAATATTATAAATAGCAACCAACTGGTCATCTGGAGGCGAGCAAGGTGCCTGACCACCAGTAACAAAAAGAGTGGAGGCTGACCACATGGTAGTCTGGGTCGTACATATGACCCTTAATTGTACTTCGTAGTTTGTATTTGAAAGCAGGCCTTCTAAAATTAGGCTGCTAGCATTCGTCGCGGGTATGGTCGTCCAGGAACCGGATTCAGTTGGACGATAACGCCATTGGTATTTTACGTTCGGAAAAACAGGGGCAATGAGCTGAACAGTCGTTTCGGAAACAGGTACGACCATAACATCTAAGGTATGGATTTCAGGACACTCGTTCAGTTCTGGTGTCGTGAAGAGACCTATCATGGACCAGCTACCGGGTATATTGGAGCATATGGCTCTCAGCCTAAACTGATAGATGGTGTTTTCCTTTAGGTTGTCAACCTGAAAAACTGAATCGGATCCTGTCGGTTCCAGCAAAAGCCAAGTTTCTGCACCAAGTTCCCGATATTGCATCTGTACGGGCTCGCCTGTCCAGGCTTTCAGAGTCAGAGTAACATCAAAGGGAGTAAGGAAAGATACTTCCGTCTGATTGAGTTCCGGAGCAAGGCATGGATTTACTTCGGGTGTTGTGAAGTCCTTAGTCTCCGACCAGGGGGACCACTCTTCCGCGCAAAAGATGCGCACGGCAAACTCGTATTCTTTACCCGGTTCGGTGGGGATGGATATCATTGGTACCGCACTGGGTGCACTTTCTTGCCAGATGGCCGTTCCTTTTTCGCGGTACCGAATCTGATAACCAGCAACAGTATATCCATGGATACGAATCGTGGTAAGGGTTGGGGAATTATACTCAAATTCGATTTCATCTAATGCGGGTGCGGGGCATGTTGCGGCGGGGCTATTGTATACCAGCGTATCTGACCAACTACTCCAATCACTTCCACAGCGCCAGGCATGCTGGATTTCATAGGTAGCACCCGGCTGTAAGCCTTGGAGAACATTAGAATAAAAGCCAGTAGAAGGCAATGAAATCCAGGATGTACTTCCCTGTAACCGGATACGCCAGTCATACCTATCTTTATTTTGGTCGGGCGAGGTCAACTGTACTTCAGAAGAGTTTAGGGCGGTTGCTAACACCGTATATATATCTGGAGTAGGACAAGGAACGGAAGCAGGTGTTGTAAAAGAACCCGTTTCTGACCATGCGCTCCATCTATTACCACATTTTACCCGTACTTGGTACAAATACGTTGTATGGGCTGAGAGTTCATCAAAGGTATATATGCAGTCAGGAATGGAATGCACATTGGTCCAGCTTTCTCCAGGTACGCGAATTCGCCAGTCATAGGCGTCTTTTCCAGGTACTTGAATGGATATGTTAGCGCGATTGGCACTTAGAAGATCGACGGTTGTTTGACTCAGCTCGATGGGTGGACAATCCGTATCCATAGGGGTGGTGAAAATGGCGATTCCAGACCAGTTGGTCCACTGGCCACCGCACCTATATCGAACGCGATATTGGTAGGTTGTTTGTGGGGATAATCCACGAATGAAAAGGCGGTAAGCTTCCACCGGGAGTGTAATCCAACTGGTGGATCCTTCAACACGAATTTGCCATTGGTAAGCCGAATAATTTTTTTCGGCATATGATATTTGAGCTTCAGTAGAGGAATAAACCTCGGCAGCCATGTTGCTCTGCTTGGGGTCACTACAATGTTCGGCTTGCACTTCAAAGCTGGTTTCGTAGGTTTTGCCGTCAAAATCAAGCAGGCATGAATAGGTGCCACCAGGCGCATCTGCCGGAAGATAAACCGAGTGAATAAAATAAGATCGAGCGGATGACCTATCCAGTGTAGTGGACCGATCAGTCAAAGTTGTTCCATCCGGAAACCGCACACCCATCCTAGGGGATTGGCCTTTTTTTTGCTGGCGAATGAAAGCCAGAAAGTACAAGGTATCTCCAGGGGCGTATGTATCTTGAAAGAACTGATCAGCTGGATCACAAAGGTTATTGAAGTTTGGTGGTTGGCTGTAGGTCGTCAGGTAATTGGCACCACTTTCCAAATAATCGGGCTGGTTAGCCCATCGGGATTCGCCAGGATTACAAGGACCGGCATAAGGATCAATGACATTACCTTCTTCGTCCCGCAATTCAAAATGTAAATGTGGGTAGAAGGAATTGCCCGAACTACCAACAATGCCCAGATATTCTCCTTGTTCTACCATTTGCCCTACAGTTTTTTCCGTAAGGGAACCGGATTTTAAGTTCATATACCAGGCTACGGTACCATCGGCGTGCTGCACAAAAATAGCATTGCCATCGGAAGGATTGAATCGGTACAAGCAGTTACGGTCGTACCGGCCATCAATTTTATGCACAATTTGTCCGGCAGCGGCAGCGATGACTTCTGCCTGATCGAGGTCCATTTGATGCCAGCCGAATGGCCACAGTACAAAGTCAGTCCCCGAGTGATTGTTTGTGTTTCCGTCCGCAGTAAATGATCCGCAATTATAGTCCTGTAAATAGCCAGGTTTGCGTTCGTCATGATCAACATGCGAAGCGAGCGCAAAAACATGATGGTAATTAAAGCTGTCCGCTTGTTTGATCGGACGGATGAGCTGCGTAGTGTTTCGTAGGCGAGGGATTTTTGGTAACCCAACCATTGCACGTTCTATGTCTTGTTGCAATTGGTTGCTTTCTTTTAGGGTTAGACCTTCGCTGATTGGCGCGTCAATACTGTAGTTTTTTAAATTTTGGGCATGGATAGTTCCATAAAGGAACAAGGTTAGAACCCAAAACATGATCAAGTTTCTCATTGTCTGTTGGGATAAATAATTCCAGTTAATCAAATGAAAATTCCAGAGTCCCTTGCGAGGATTCAAATAAAAAAATAAAGTGGGGAGACGTTGGACTTAGTGCAAATTATATACCAATTTTGTTAGTTCCGACGGAATCTTTACAATTTTAACCTAAAATGTAATGTGTGAAGAAGGATCCTGTTAATATGTGAACTCTCAAAGCGGTGGTATGCACTTAGCATGTAGATGCAAGCTAAACTATTGTATTGTAGTTGTAGAATGGGGAGGGGACTGGATTTTCAATTGTTTATGAAGGGTTGTCACAATATATAAAAAAATTTACTATAATCCTGTTTTTGTGATTAATTTTCTAAAGTGGTTAGATACCACATGATGCCTAAAAGTAAGGCTAACAGTATGATCCAGAGTGTTAAATTGTTTTTTCTTTTCGGTCGATCAAGCATCTTGTAGGTGAAATTTTTGTTTTCAGAAAATAGACTTTAAAGGACTTTTAGGTTCAATATACCATAACGTAGGCATGGAGCCCAAAATGGGGTTACTCCGTTTATTTACCTAAAATAGTATTTATTCTGTAAGCGGCTAATGGATCATACGGACTAGGGAGCAATGTGGGAATGATTAGTTGGTTTACGGATGCATACTATGTAAGGGTAAGCGCATGCATTTCATACTTTTTTTGGCATCAGCCCGCGAGAAATTTCAGGATAAATTATAATTTCGCAAACACGAATCAGGATAAAAAAAGGAATATGGGACGTGCATTTGAATACAGAAAAGAACGGAAAATGAAACGTTGGGCCAATATGGCCAAAACGTTTACCCGCATTGGCAGAGAGATTGCCATCGCAGTTCGGGAAGGTGGTGCTGACCCCAATTACAATTCGCGTTTGCGTTTGGCGATTCAAAACGCAAAGGCAGCGAACATGCCCAAAACCAATGTGGAGAATGCCATAAAAAAGGCTTCATCTAAGGATGCTGAAAATTATGATGAACTCGTCTATGAATGTTATGCACCACACGGTATCGCTCTTATTGTCGAAACGGCTACCAATAACCCAACCCGCACCGTGGCTAATGTCCGGCATATCTTTAGTAAATACGGTGG
>JABSSK010000381.1 GCA_013214265.1 Saprospiraceae bacterium
CATGAGAGATCTACACCAATTACGTGGACGCGTTGGTCGATCCAATAAAAAAGCATTTTGCTACCTTTTTAGTCCACCGCTATCGACCCTAACCAGTGATGCTCGAAAACGACTAAAAACACTAGAAGAGTTCTCTGAGCTAGGTAGTGGCTTTAATATTGCTATGAGAGACCTTGACATTCGAGGTGCAGGTAACATTTTGGGTGCTGAACAAAGTGGGTTTATTACGGACATAGGGTATGAAACCTATCAAAAAATATTGGAAGAAGCTATCCAAGAACTGAAAGAAAATGAGTTCAAAGATTTATTTAAAGAGGAGCTTGAGGAAAAACGCCAGTATGTTCGTGATGTTCAAATCGATACAGATGTAGAGATGCACATTCCAGATCAATACGTTACTAGTATTCAGGAGAGGCTAAATCTCTACACCGAACTTAATAAGCTCGAAACGGAAGAAGAAGTCGCGAATTTTAAACTCCAACTAACGGATCGATTTGGAAAAATACCCAGCCCTGTTTTTGACCTTTTCGAAGGCCTCAGGCTAAGATGGATTTGCCGAGAACTTGGTTTTGAACGACTTATCCTAAAGAACAACAAGCTTCGTTGTTACTTTGTGGAGAACCCACAGTCCCCTTATTATGAAACGGCCTTATTTCATGCGATTCTTTCTCATGTTGGTACAGTAGGACCTCAAAAAGGGTTAACTTTTAAAAAGTCCAATAAGCATTTTCTAATGACTAAGGATAACGTCCGTAGCTTAAAAATAGCCTCGAAAGTTTTACAGGAAATCAAGAATAAAGTCTTAGAAAAAACACTAGAAAATGTATCAAAATAGGACACTAAAAAGCATCCTATAAAGGAAAAATCAAAGTATAGAAAGTGCATCATTCTCTAAAGCACGCATTTCTTTTTGCTCATCCAGCGTTTTGTCCCCTTGCCCGCACAAATGCAGTACACCATGTATAATTACACGGTGAAGTTCTTTCAAAAAAGGCACTTTGAAGATTTCTGCGTTATCCTGCACGCGATCGATACTGATGAATAATTCACCTTCAATCAGAGGAAGTTCTGCGTACGGAAAGGTGATGATATCAGTTAAGGTATCATGGTCTAGGAATTCTACATTCATACGATGTAAATACTCATCACCACAAAATATAATATTTAGAAAACCAAGTGAGCCACCTTGTTTTTGAATCACCAAACAGACCCATTCTGCTATTCGGGCCTCGTCATTTATTTGAAAAGGTACCTCAACGGAGTGAAAGAAGATTCCTTTAGGTTGCTCCTTAGAAACAATAGAAGCAGGAGGAAGGTGTTCACTCATATTTTAAAATGCATCTCTACTGTTCGCCCATTATCATAAAAGTCAACACGATCAGATAACTGTTTCATCAAAAAGACACCGCGGCCTCCACATTTTGCAATATTATCTGGGCAGGTAGGGTCTGGTAAGTTATTAGAATCAAAACCACGACCTTCATCTGATACCCTAAACGCTATAAGGTCAGGTGCTTTATGGGTTTGAATCCGAACGGTCTTGGATTCATCATTTTTATTGCCATGGATAATAGCATTGTTAACAGCCTCGGTTAGGCTAATCAAAATGTTTCCGTAAATCTCTCTTTGTATTTGGTATTCGCGGCAGATTTTACCAACGAATTTTTCCACAGCAGCTACGTTATTAGGATTGGAGGTGAGTTTCAGCATATGGTGGTTAGTACTCTTTAGGTAACCCGTGCAAGATAGCGTAATTTGAAAGAACAGTCAAGTAACCGACAGAGAAACAATGCACTGAAGTATCCCTTTGAATACTTCAGTGCATACAGAATTTGTAGTTATTCATCCGTTGCCTTTTTCAAGGACTTGAAGTATTCTTCAACTAACCCTTTGTAATAAGGCTTGAGAATCGGTGAAACCGTTTTATATTGCTCGATCTCAGATTGACGTTGCTTGATATACTCTTGTAATGCAGGGGGCATCTCTCTATCTTTCTGTGCAGCTTGCTCCGCCTTTCTTTTCTGATCATATTCTTGTTCGCGCTCTGCCTTTTCGTAATCTAATAATCGATTAAGTATTTCTTGCTGGCGCTCCATCAATTCATTTGTAAGCCGCTTATTCACCAAGTCAATTTCTACTTTATCCATCTGGTCAATCATTTCCTGAAGTTGTGGATTCCCCTTACCTTGCTCGCGCAACTCTTGTGCCTTTTCCTCCATAGCCTGACGAATAGCAGCTTGGCGAAAGAGCGGTCGATTAGTGGAAAGAGTTCCAGCTTTTCCCGATTCATTTGTATAGCTCCAAAGTATCGGTAATTGTCGGAATCGATAAACAATTGCCAAGTAAATATACGGAAGGTACTATCAGGGGCATACTGGATGGAAATGCTTCTTAGTTTTGTAAAAGGGTAATCAAAAGATTGCTTGACTTGTAATGATTTTACTAGGGTGGGAATCATTTTATGGACGGCTGCAAATCGGTTTTTTTCGATTGAATCGGTGACCATAATGAGGGATAACATTTGGAGGGTATCCTCGTAATTTTGGAGGGTTTCCCATTCTTGGTCGGTGTATTGGGCAGAGGTTCTTTCTGCAAGGAATAGGCTCAAGAGCATAAAAAACAGAAAGGCAGGTACGCGGTGCATATAGGTATATTTATTTTCAGCAAAACGCAGGGTTGCACTGAAAAATTGTTCGATTGATCATCGCTATGCTTTATACCTAGGGACCAGGGTCAAGTCAGATCCATGGTACTAGTTACCTGCGGTTCAGGCATTCCATTTGATCTATAAAGAAATCAATTTCGTATACGTCATACTCTTCGTATCCGGTACTCCAATATACCCGTAGGGAGTCGACTTCACTTTTTTGTAAAAAGCTCAGTTGGCTTTGATCGATGGGGTAAACGACCCGATAGGAAAGAATTTGTGCGTTGATATCGTAACTTCCCTGATCTAGGGTGCCCGACTTAACGTTTATAAAGCCACCGTCCAGAAGTTTGATGGTCAGGATACTTCCTTTTTCGATAAAACCGTAAGCTTCTTTAGCGTTGGGGTAGGCGAAGGTAAATTCGAGGGTGAGGAATCTGTAACCGCCAGCGATGGATGACAGGTACGCCTCACAACGCAAGTATTCCTGATCTTTCATAAACAGTCGCAGGCGATCATCCGTATGGGTGAAGAGCAGCCTTTTGGGCATTTCTCGTCGCCGCTGCCCGCTGGATTCATCGATTCCATCGAAGGTATAGGTACATCCTTCCTCGTGAATTTTACCGAAGGTACTGTAGTTATTGGATTGGCTGGTATAGAAATCAGTCAGCGGATCAAAAGCACTCAGGAAATTAGGTGACAGGTTGGAAGACTGAGGTAAATCGCTCCGATTGGCTCTTTCTTTCTGACGCATCCGGAAAGCGTCAAGGATATTACCTTTGGTTCGTAGTTCGCGGGCATTATTAAGTTCGGTATGGGCGAGTAATACCTCATTCTCGGCGTTGGTTTGGGTTTGTTTGGCTGCGTACAATCGTATATTGAGCCTACGGAGCTGTTCTGGGGTCGCACTTTCGCCGGCATTTTGTAGCTCTTCCTGAATGCGTTCACTTTGTTGGCGTGCTTCATTTACACGACGTTCAGCAATAGAGCTAGCTTCTTCAGCCATTTGTTCTTGTCGGTAAGCAATCTTGCGGGCTACTTCTTCGGTAAGAATAACCGGATTATCGAGGGGTGCAACTTCAGCAGAAGTGACAGGGTAATCACCAGGAGATCGGATAATAGTCTCATTGTGGTATCGCCAACTGCCGTCATCATAGACGATAATGGTTTCTCCTTTGTCGTTTTTTCTCATGGTTTGGGAGTACCCCGAGTGGAATGCTGCCATAACAAAAAGGCAGGCTGCGAGGTAAGATGCATAGTTCATGGTATTGTATTTAGCGGCCGTTCTACCTTGTAAATATCTTGTTTTTTATAATAATATGCAAATGTACTACGATACGCATCGCGTTTCAAAGAAATACACGTACAATCCAAGAATAAAAAGCGGAAAGGGGGGATTGTGTACGTCATTTTTTCTACTTTTCGGACTTGCTTCAAAGCTAAAGATGGATCAAATACTGGGAATTAAGGTTGGATTTTTGCCGGTACGCATTTGGGATGTGCTGGATATCCTGATTGTGGGGTATCTGATGTACCAAATTTACCGGCTACTAAAAGGTAATATTGCCTTTAATATTTTCATTGGAGTATTAACCCTATACGTGGTGTGGTGGTTAGTGAATCAGTTGCAGATGGATTTACTGGAGGCCATTCTGCGTCAGTTTGTGAGTGTTGGGGTAATTATCATAGTAATCATATTTCAGCAAGAAATCCGTCGGTTTTTATTATTCCTGGGCAACAGTACGCTTCGGCAGAGGTCGCAGTTCTTGGGACGAATGCTGGACCGGAATAATATGGGCCTAGCAGAAGAATTGG
>JABSSK010000382.1 GCA_013214265.1 Saprospiraceae bacterium
CATGAATGGTTGCAGGAATACAATTATTCAAGGCCTCATGAGGCCTTGAATAATCTACCTCCAATGACTTTTAAATGTGAGAATTTTGTACAATAAACTTGGTAACAATTATGGGAAGCTTACACCATAATCCCTACCCAAGTAATCAGTATAGTATATTGAATAAATCATATATTAACTAAAATGCCCACTTCATTAACAATGAAGTGGGTTAAACTAATTCATTAACAATGAAGCATCTTAATATAATTTATTTATCAATCCTTTTACTGGGGTTTTCTAATTGTCAAATTGAGAATGAATTGTCATCGGAAAAATTTTCATTTTCGGAAGAATGTTCTCACCTCTATACAAGCACCGTTCTAAGTTTCGTCAGTAATAAGATGACTTCAAAATTAGATGGAGGGGTGTGGTTACTTTTCGAAGATGGAATTACTCTGACATCTTTTGGTGAACAATCAGAAGTTATTGAGCAGATAGACTTTAACAAAAATGATGTCCGCTTCCTTCCCGAATTCAGTAAGTTATTAGCAGTTACAAAAGATAAAATAGCCATTGGGAATAATAGACATACCATGATATTGAATCGATCTGATGGAAGTGTGGATAGGCTTATTGACTTGTACTCGGATAAGAAAAATAGTTTAAGCCTGCGAACTGCGTACAAGGAATTAGCTTCAGGGAATTCATGGCCACAGCATGTAAGAGAAGGAAACAGTAAAATAGTTTATTTTCAAAGAGATTATTCATTTCGTTCCACTGGAGAATTTAAATTTGTTGTTTTAGATATTGGAGATAATTCTCAACAAGAATTGACGGTTAACATTCCTATTCAGGAAGTAAACCTAATTTCATCAATTAACAGTAACCTACTTACTCCACAATTTTCTTGGTCTGATCATTTTTTATTTATAAATTTTATGATTTCCGATAGTGTATTTATTATAAATCTGGAGACTGAACTTACTGAAGAGATAAAGCTTTCGATACCGGGACATTGGGTACCTTCAACCCAAAACTTTGTCAAGGCAGATGCCTCTAATTATTTCCCATCGCGATACCCCTTAGTAAGTACCTTTGCCCATTGGGAGGAGCATAATAAATATGCTGTATTTATTGCCAGTCCAAAAACTATAAATGGAGGCAGTTTTTTTGAATCGAGAACATTTAAAATGCATTTAATAGATGAACATTCCCTAAATGTTTCAAAAGTTAATGTTCCTGAGGAATCTGGAGGGCTTTACCAGATTAATTCTGAACTATACTTGAAATGTAGTAATCAAGAATCAGAAGAAGAATATTTGGGTTTGAAACTTCTGGCTGAATAATGAAATTAAAGCAACAAACTTCCATTCACGATTAGGCATTGTGCATGTTTTGGTAAATAAAAAGGATCAACCGATAAAAGAATATGTTTTCTCGCCTGGAAAATACGATGAGGTATATAGCTTTGATGATGGTAAGAGTATTTATTTTATAAATCTAGAAGAAACAGAAAAAACGAAGGGTCAAATGGTGATTGATCGTTTTGATTTTGAATAATGTTATCTTAAATAAGATAGATAATTTGATTTAGGGTTCAAACAAAAAAGAGTAGGCAACAGTTTAGGATTGATTCATATGGATAGGTCTAAATAAATACAATGCAGTTAAATTTTTTGAGTAGGCAATTATTCTTGCAATATTTGTATATTATAAATTTTCATTAATAAGATATTTATCTTTTCCATAAATAATGGGTTTTATACGAACCAAAATGATTTCTTTTAGCCAAGCCATGCATTTGAATTGGTAGCTTTACTCAAAAAGATTAATGGAGATTTTATCACAATTTTTGATTATGGTTATGTTGGAAATACATCGAATATAGATATTAAATATTTTGATCCAGATGGGTATTTAAAAATGAACAACTAGGAATTGAAAAAGAATGGTTTTCCATGGCTTGGAAGAGTTATGGTTTATAGTTAACACGATCCAATAAAGATTTTATGTTAGCGGCACCAATATTGAAGAACGCTATTTACAAAGCTGATTCTTCTGGTCTGGAAGAATTCCTTAAAGTTAGGTTTTGGGGTTCATAGCTTTGAAGATGGTAACTTTGAAAAGTTTATAACTGGAGCTAATCGCGTTGATGCCATGGGATTCCTTGATTATGGCATTAAGAATGATTTAAGTTCGAGTGTTATCAGTTTTGCTTTCGCAGCAAATATTTTGTACTTGTCAACGGTTATTGGTGGGAATACCAACAATATTTTCTATGATGTAAAAGCTGGAAAAGGAGTTATATTTAAAGGATGGGCTTATGGAAATCAATTTGCTTGGATTCCAAGTTTCTCAAGTGATAATACATTTATTGCGGTTATAAATTCAGAGCCTTTGAGTGAGTTTTTTGAAGAAACTTACCCAAATATGACCTCCCAAGTTCATAAGGAGTGGAAACCAAATTATAAATTGTTTGAATCGCTAGGCAGTGTATATTTATCAGGTAATGATCTTATTTTGTTTCACACGGTTTTAATTGATCATTAGATACAATAGGATTAAATGTATTTTATTCAAGTTAATGGCGAATGCCAGGAAATGGTGTGTTCAGTTATTATGGACACCTGTCACTTACTCCGTTTTTTTATTGACCATCCACCATGATAAAACTTCTGATGATTGAACATCTTCAAATTACCAGTGTCAGATCAAGTCTTGGCTATTACAAATAAGGGTTAATACAGTTTTTTTAATTTATACAACTTGATATGGTTTTGGCCTGATAGCTTCGGTAAACATCCATGATGCATTGAATAGTAGTTAAAAATAGGATACGACTTTTTAGTAGATATTAAATTGTACTAGTTGCAACCATAACTTGATTATGTTAAAATTAACCACGCCCATTGGAATGATCATGCTAGTATTGCTAGCGTCTGGTTGTTCAAATAGTGACAAATCTTCAGTCACTGAATTTGTACCATCCCAGCAGGGAGCTGCGAAAACCGATCCAATTGAAGTTGAGTTGGCGACAGCGACACAGGGAGCTTTTCCTCAACAAATATTGGCGACAGGAAAAGTTGTTGCCGCTCGGCAAGCCGAACTAGCGATGCAAGTCAGTGGATATTTATTAGAACTGAAGGTGAAGCCTGGGCAGCAGATACAACGTGGTGATTTAGTGGCACAAATTGATGATGCGGAACTGCAAGTTACTTTGGAAGGTGCTCGTATTAATTTGGCTCAGGCTCAAGAGCAGGAAGCCGATCTTATTCAGCAAATGGGTGGGACACCGGGTGAGGATTCTACATTGAGTACCGCCATGCGCCAGACCATTCGTACCCGTGCCAAGCTTGATCAAGCCGAACTTGATCTCAAATCCGCTCAGCAAAAATTAACCAAGTCCAAGTTAACGGCACCATTTTCGGGTACAGTTGCGGATGTAAAGGTTCAGGCATTCCAGAACATCGGTCTGGGAGAGGTCATCTGTCGGCTTATGGACCCCACCAGCTTCTCTGTCGATTTTAAATTATTGGAAGGATCTGCCCTCAAGGTAAAAACTGGGCAACCCTTGGAGGTTCGTTACCCAACAACTTCGAAATCACTGCGGGCAAGGATTACATTCATTGACCCCATTGTCAACGAACAGGGACTGGTGCATCTTCAGGCAAAAATAACCAGTTCAACGACCAACCTCCGTTTGTTTGAAGGTCAAAGCGTTGAAATTGCGATCGAGGAACCTGTTTCTGATCAAGTGATTATTCCCAAATCAGCTCTGGTACTGCGCTCTGGTCGAGAAGTAGTCTTTTCCTATGATACTCAAAGTCAATTGGCAAAATGGAATTACGTGGAAGTCGCTTTTGAGAATGATGCGTATATCGCTATTCGTGAAGGTATTGAACCCGGGATACAAGTAATCATAGATGGAAACTTGAATTTAAGTCATGATGCTGAAGTGGTCGTTCGCGATTAATACTCCCCAACACCCTAAAAAACAAAACACAAACAAAAAGACCTTATGCTCCATTTCCTCATTCAACGTCCAATTGCTGTTATCACCAGTTTGCTAGCTTTACTGGCGCTTTCGGTATTTATGTTGAGAAAGATACCAGTGGGTCTATTACCGGACATACCAATCCCCAGGATTACGGTGCAAGTGAGCTTACCCGGAGTAGGTGCCGCTGATATCGAGCGTCAGGTTTTACAACCGATTAGGAATCAGCTCTTACAGGTTGGGGGATTAGCAGATATCGAGTCTGTTGCAGAAGACGGATTAGGCCTGGTGGCACTCGAATTTGACTATGGCCGTAATACTGATCTGGCCTTTATCGAAGTGAACGAGAAGATTGATCAGGTGATTCCTCGGTTACCCAGAAATATGGAGCGCCCTCGGGTGATCAAAGCCAATGTATCGGATTTACCCGTATTTTATTTGAGTGTTGTAGAGCGGCAGGATACGTTACAACAAATTG
>JABSSK010000383.1 GCA_013214265.1 Saprospiraceae bacterium
GGACCTACTTTACACCCTATACTTTTTGCCCCGCGCTTGACTCTATTTCTACCCCACTTGGTACCATTAATGTACACTTTCAAAATTTTATTCAAATTAGTTATGGAAAAGGCGATATATATCTTCATACATCACCTTTAGCATGGAGTAACTTAAGCTTTAAACAACACTCGGGCTTACAATACGCAGAAAGAGCTTTATCTTACATAAATGCAGGTAACATCTATTGGGATGTATACTCTATGAGCACTGAAAGCTTGAACAGAATGTATCAATCCGAACGTCGACAAATTGCCAACAGCCCCTTACAATATATCCTCCAAGAGCCTTCTTTGGCATGGGCTTGGTATATTCTTTTAGCTATTGGATTATTGTTTCTTTTATTTCGTACCAAACGACAACAACGAATCATCCCAGTTCTCGAACCCAATCGGAACACCTCCATGGAGTTTCTAAACATCATCTCCAATTTATACTTCCAACAGCGTGACCATAAAAAGTTAGCTCAAGAAGATATGCGCTTGTTTTTACATTTTATTCGAGACCGATATAAGATTCCTACTCGAAATCTGGATGATACTTTTATTACCCAACTAACGCAACAGTCACAAGTAGAACAGGATATTATCAAAAAAATACTATTATTAAATACAAATATTAATTCCGCTTCTCACATTACTGAAAATACACTCATCAGCTTTCATCAGCACATTGAGGCCTTTTATAATAACTGCCACTAAACCATAACATCATGCCCTTAGACGAACAGAATGTACCAGAGCATAACGCTTCAAAAGAGTCATCCTCAACAACATCGTCAATAAATTCTGATGACCTTTCACACCAATGGGGTGGTAATAAAATAAATCTAGAAGGAATTGCTACAGCTGTTTCAAAAGTTCGGCAGGAATTAAAAAAAGTAATTATTGGGCAAGATAAATTGATCGACTTATTAATAGCTGCTATTCTTGCCGATGGCCATGTCTTACTGGAAGGCGTTCCTGGGATCGCCAAAACCCTTACCGCCAAACTGATGGCCAAAACTATGGAAGCCAAATTCAGCAGAATTCAATTTACTCCTGACCTTATGCCTAGTGATGTCGTTGGCACCACCATTTTCAACATGAAGACCTCGGACTTCTCCTTCAATGCTGGTCCTGTTTTTGCCAATATTATATTGATTGATGAAATCAATCGTGCACCTGCTAAAACGCAAGCTGCTCTTTTTGAAGTCATGGAGGAGCATCAAGTTACAGTAGATGGTGTTACGTATGCTATGGAAGAACCTTTCCTAGTTATGGCTACACAAAATCCCATAGAACAAGAAGGAACCTACAAACTTCCAGAAGCACAACTAGATCGTTTTTTAATGAAAATCAATTTATCGTATCCAAACCTAGAGGAAGAAAAAGGGATATTGAAACGCTTCAAGTCCGATTTTCGAATTAATGCCAGAACGGCTGTCGATACCGTTATTAGTAAAGACGAACTTCGAAAGTGCCGTAACCTCACCGAAAAAGTACATATAGAAGATTCGCTTCTTGATTATATTGCCACCATAGTACATACCACTCGAAATCATGGCGATCTCTTCCTCGGAGCCTCACCTAGAGCGTCATTAGCTATATTGCGGATGGCTAAGGCCATATCAGCAATGGGAGGCCGCGATTTTGTGACACCGGATGACATTCAACTGGTCACTTATCCCGTTTTAAATCACCGAATCATCCTGCAACCCGAACGAGAAATGGAAGGCTATGATACCAAAGATATTATAGCCTCAATCATTCAATCCATCGAAGTGCCACGATAAAATGAAAGGAATTGGGGTTTTTACAAATATTTTTTTATCCGCCCGCTTTTTCTATCTACTTGGTGGAATTAGCATCCTCTTTGCCGTTAGCTTTGGAATACCCGTTTTGTTCCTACCCGCCCAATTTTTTTTCCTGCTCTTCATAGGTTTAATACTTTCAGATACCCTGCTCTTATTTACCAGTGAAATAATCCTAAAGGCCGAACGTAAGGTTCCTCGTATGTTTAATTTAGGTGATTATAACCCCGTTAATCTAATCATCACAAATCGTTCAAATCAATGGTTGTCCCTACGCGTTATAGATGAATTACCTATTAGATTACAAAAAAGAGATTTTCAGGTAGCCATAGCCCTTGCTCCTGAACAAAAATATAAAGTGACTTACGACATACGCCCAACTGAACGAGGTAACTATATATTTGGTAAAATAAACATATTTGCATCTACTCGGATTCACCTGATCGAAAGACGCTTCCAATTTGAAAAAACAAATATGGAAGTGCCGGTTTATCCATCCATTCTGCAAATGAAGCAAATGTCATTTAGAGCTGTAGACCGTTTGTCCTACCAAAAAGGAATTAAGAAACTCCGCCGAATCGGGCATAGCTACGAATTTGAACAAATCAAGAATTACGTCCGAGGTGATGATTATCGCAGCATTAACTGGAAAGCTAGTGGCCGAAAAGCAACGCTTATGGTTAACCAGTATGAAGATGAGCGGTCTCAGCAAGTATACTGCATTATTGATAAAAGCAGATCGATGCGTTTACCCTTTGCCGGACTAAGTCTGATGGACTACGCCATTAATACTACCCTGGTCATGTCCAATATTGCATTGCGAAAACATGATAAAGCCGGACTAATCACTTTCTCAGATATCTTAGGTACAACCCTTAAAGCCAATAGTACACCTACCCAACTCAATAAAATACTGACAGCACTCTATAACGAAAAGGAACGTACATTAGAAGCCAACTTTGAACTCTTGTACTATGCTTGTCGAAAACTTATCACGGGAAGATCCTTGCTATTGTTATATACCAATTTTGAAAGTAGCTTTGCCCTCGATCGTGTTTTACCCATTTTACGAAAGATTAATAAACTACATTTGGTTGTTGTAGTGCTATTCGAAAATACGGAAATACGAGCTTTTTCAAAAAAAACCGCCGACTCCCTCTTAGGTATTTACCAGCAAGTTAATGCACGCCAGTTTTTAAGTGAAAAACAACAAATGGTTGATAAATTGAAGCAATATGGTATTCAGGCTATACTCACAGCTCCAGCGGATTTATCGGTTAATACCATCAATAAATATCTCGAACTCAAATCACGTGGACTAATTTAATAGAACTTCAAATTCCGTTCTTCGATTTTCTTGACGCCCTTGTGATGTTCTATTATCAGCAACCGGCTGACTTTCTCCAAACCCTTTGTACGAAATCCTTTCGGGTGTCACACCAAGTGCAATCAAATATTCGTAGACTGCTTTTGCTCGAGCTTCAGATAATCTTAAATTATCCATTTCTGTACCAACATCGTCCGTGTGGCCATTGATGCGAATCTTTAATTCAGGTTGTTGCACTAGCAGCTGAAACAACGTGTTAAGCTCGGAATTAGATGATGGTTGAAGGTCTGTTGATCCAGTAGCAAAAAAAACGTTTTTAAGTACAACAGGGCCTCCTATACTTAATGATTGGTCAACATTATCTTTGGGTATAGGCTGCAATCGTACCTCTAACGTAATCGGTTTTTCTAAGGTCCCCGTATCCTGAACATCGAATCGGTCCGAATAAAATAAATAGCCTGACTTTTCTACTTGAAGGGCGTATTGTTTTCCCTGCGGTAGACAAATGAGAAAACTACCATCTGAAGCAGTAGAATCCTTGAAGTACGTTAAGGATTCGCCAACCGGAGTTAGGGTAGCGTGAGCAACCAATTCGTTGCGGGTAACAGCATCCAGAACACGAGCGCGAACATAAGTTACTGGAATTGGTCGTATAGTGTCCGGTAAAGGAAACCTAAATATATCCGTCATGGGTGCTCCGGAGGGTTTATCGCGGATATCCTTTGAAAAATAGGCATATATCCCATCCCGCTGAACGGATAATGCACCTTCATTCGAGATGGTATTAATTGGGTATCCTAAGTTTTGAGGGTTTCGCCATCTACCGTCGGCTTGCAATCTGGCCAGAAATAGGTCATAACCCCCCATTCCAATGTGGCCATTTGACATAAAATACAATGTTAATCCGTCCGCATGAATAAAAGGAGCCTGATCATTATCGCTGGTATTGATCGGTTCACCTGCATTAATGGGTTTGATCCATTTACCATTATCCTGCAAATAGGAAATCCAAATATCATTTTTACCTTTTCCTCCCGGCCGATTGCTGGCAAAATACAATAAACGACCATTGGAAGAGATCGAAGGCTGAGAGTCCCAAAATCTAGTATTAATATTAGGCCCCATGTTTTGGGCTTTGGACCATTGTTCCCCATCGTGATGCGCAATATATAAATCGCACCCTCCTTGACCATCAGGACGGTCACAGGCGGGAAATATCATTGCCCGTCCGTCCGCTGTAATCGTGTGTGCACCGTCATTACCAGAA
>JABSSK010000384.1 GCA_013214265.1 Saprospiraceae bacterium
AAACAAAATACAACGCTTTGGCTCAGTGCAAACCTGAAAGTTTATCGCTTTCTACTGCCCTACTTGCCATATACTAAACGTTCGTCATTAGATCAAAAGGATCAAAAATCGAATTATGATATATACAGTAGAAAGGGCAAATTTAATTTCGGAGCAGCTACGAAAATTCACTGACAGTTATGCTCATATGGTAGCGGGACAATTTGCTAATATTGATTTTTGGATAGATGAAGTAATAAATTCAGTTAGGGCTATTGACGAACATAGTATGCGGTTTGAAAAAATGTGTGAAGCCCAGATAAAATGGATTGAAGAAAAAGAAGTGAGAGTACCTAATTATTGTCATATCTGTAATGGAATTTGTGAACTTAGTGAGCAACATTACAAGAAACCTGAATTACCTAAAAATAGATCAAAAGGCGAAAAAAAGGAATCAAGAAAGAAGTTAGTAGACTCAACATATTATTTCTTAATTCGCTGCTTTAAAATTGGTCTTTTAAATGAAGAAGAGCTTAAAATATATTGTAATAAAATAGGTATAAGCGTTGATCTATATGATTTAAAAAAATAACGCAATTAAACCTGAAATTAATAGAATTGAAAAAAACGAACGCACAACATCAGCTACCATGCCATGTTACGCTGCGCTTCACACGGCAGGTAGCCGAGACCGTTCTCCGCAAGCATGAATCAACATCACATTAAAACTTTACATATTTTCATAGCCAATAAAAGACAGATAGCCTGAAGAAGAATGAGATTAGCATTTTAAAAAAGAAAACTGAGCGCAATAACACGCACGGCATGCCAACAGCCGATGGGTTTGTTGCCATTACAAGGTTACTCTGGAAAATCCTGTAGGCATGTATCTGAATAGGTTAAACACTGATGAAACTAGCGGTAGACTTCATATTCGTCACAGGTATTTTACTGAATATCATAGCACTAATAGGTTTGCTACGTTTGGAGCAAAAGAAATTACCGCAACTGATACTAATTGTTTTTTGGTGTGTAATCCTCAATACGCTTATCTATTTCTATTCAGACTTGCATCAGCTGAAGACATTACGGTTTGTTACTAATTTTTTTCAGGATGGCGCCCGATTTTTAACACCTCCGCTAATATTTCTCTACATAAAATCAATATTTAGCACGAAACCATACTTAGTTAAAAAGGGCTTAATTCATTTTGTTCCTTTTATCATCTATTTCGTGTTTTACACGGTTCCTAGTTCTTTTGATTTTCCATATTCTAAATTCATTGATGGACATATCAGAGCCGTAATAAAAGATGTGTACGGAATCGTATTTTTCAGTATTTCATTGAAGCTTTTCTACCGATTGAGTAAATCGATGAAGCAGAATTACTCAAGCATTAAAGAGAAAGAATTTCTATGGATTGAAAAGTTTTTAATCTGCTTTCTGCTTGTTCGTATAGTTGCCTTTGTTCTAAATACCAGTGAAATTCTATTTGGATACGATGTTTCCTGGGATGCTTATATCACCATATCTTTTATGATAGTGGCTATGGGATACCTCGGATATTATGGAATTACGCAATCCAAAATTTTCTTACCCGATTTCCTAATTGAAGAGCATTCAAAAAGAGATATTGAATCAGAAAGCAAAAGCTCTTACTTAAAAGATGACGAAAAAGATGCTTTGAGACAAAAATTTGATAGATGCCTGAAGGAGGAAAAATTGTACCTACTGCCAGATTTAAACTTGAAGATGCTGGCAGATAAAATGGAGGTTTCTGAACGCAAGCTATCAGCATTTTTTGGTGAGGTATTGAATAGTAGTTTTTATGATTCTATTAACTCATTCCGGGTGGAAGAAGCCAAGACCATGTTAAGATCTAATGCAGTTGAAAGTCATTCTATTACCGGAATTGGGCTTTCTTGTGGCTTTAGCTCAAAAAGCAGCTTCTATCGAATTTTCAAAAGTAAAACAGAGATGTCCCCTTCTGTTTACAGAACATCAGCTTTAAAAGAGTCTCATCGCACGGAATAAGACCACCTTTCTTTATTATTCTAATGTTCTGATTGCGAAAATCTGATCTTTGACCCGGTCAACAAACTCAGAATAATAAACAATTATGAACAAGCTTTTTTTCGTCCTTATACTCCTTTTATGGTCAACTGCATTTACATCTCGCGAGGGAAATCCTGAAAAATATCAAGGTGATATTCGGGAGGCTCACAATAATCTTATCAAGAAGAACGATGCATTTGTAACAGACAATCGTGGAAAGATATTCAGTCAGGAATTAGAGCCCTTTAACGCAGTCATTGATTCTTTAGAGCAAACCGTTCAGCGTTTAGTCAAAAGCTACGAGGAGCATACTGAAGAAATAGATGCAAAGCTCATTGATAGTCTGCTGACTGAAACCAAATTCAAGCACAAACGATATCGCTTGTTATATCCACAGAACTATCATCGCTTCTCTGATTTCAAGAAAAAAGCTAAGGTATCCAGCGACTATTTTGAAAACGTAATGGAGGGAAGTTTCAATGACCCCTCCCTATTGCGGCTCAAGGAATATATGAGATGTGTCAATTTTTATTTTGACATCCTTTCTGCTGGAGAATACAAGTTTTCGCACTTAGAATATGTACCTCTAAAGCGTCTGAACAACCGTTATGATGCCATAGTTGACCTGGAGGCTCATCAGAGCGTTAAAGATTTTTTTATCAAGGAGTATTTTACTTCCAACATATGGACCTATCGTGTCGAGGCTTTCGATTATGCTTTTGCAAAAGCTTTAAAAGAGGTCAAAAACCCAGCGTATGTGCAGGAAATCAAGGATACTTACAAAATGGGGCACGATAGAAGGAATGAGGCCAGCGAAATAAAAACTTACAAAACTGTGGACGGCATCACTTTGAATGCACATATTTTTTACCCGGAAAATCACGATAAAAACGAGGCAAAACCTGTGCACTTGTTTTTTCATGGTGGTGGTTGGGCGATTGGACTTCCAGAATGGAGTTATAGTGCTTGTAAGAGTGCTGCAAAAGACGGTAGAGTGGCTATCGCCTTCGATTATCGCCTTAGGAATATCCACGGAACTGATGTGAAGGCAGCGGTGAGTGATGGGCTAGCGGCAATAGCTTGGGTAAGAGAAAATGCGAATGAATTAGGTATTGACCCAAATAAAGTTTTGGCGGAGGGCTTTTCTGCAGGTGCGCATTCAGCTTTGGTTTCGAGTATGATTGAAAACCCTAAAGATTTTGGGGTGACCTCAAAATATAGTTCAAGACCAGATGCCATCATTGTTATGTCTTGCCCCTATAACATTGCAGGCAGAGATGTTTATAATATCAATTACGACACAAAAACCATCTCACCGCTCTATCTTATAGACAAAAACCTTCCACCCATTCTCGCCTTCCATGCTGAAGAAGATGATATTGTTGAATTTCCCGGATTTGAAAAATTCAGAGATGCCATTCAAAAAACCAAGAATAGTTTCACATCACGTTCGTACCCGGGCATGGGACATTTTTTCGAGGGAAGTTCTCAAAAGGATTTAGAGGAAAGAAGAAGACTTGAGGATGAGTTCTTATTTAAACATGGTTTTAAACTGGAATAAGACCTGCAGAGAACTTGTGTATAAGTAACCAGCCCGACAGAGTGGTTCTGGCGTGTAGTGGCCTAAAGGATAAAAAATGAAACATGCTATTTTAATCATTCTCTTATCGTTTCCCTTGTTTAATGGTACGGAACCACCTGTTATCGAAAAAGTCTGGGAAATCTCTGAAGGGTTAGAATTTCCAGAATCCGTAGTATACGATAAGGAAACCAATCTACTGTATGTCTCTAATTATAAACGTTTTGTGAGAAATGGCAGTAACTATGCTGATTGCTCTATTTCTAAAGTTGATCTAAATGGGAAGATTATTGACAAAAACTGGATAACCAATTTGTCTTCCCCTACAGGACTGTTTTTAAAAGACGGTTTACTGTATATCGTTGAGAGGTTTGGAATAGCTATTTATGATATCGAAAATGATCAAATGAAAGCACGACATCGTATTAAGCATGATTTTCTAATTAATGATATTACGCTAGACAATGAAAACAACATATACATTACAGAAGCCGGCAGTAATACCTTATATAGAATAAAGGAAAGTAAAGTGACCTCATGGATTGAGAGTGATAGCATTGGGGATGCAAATGGAATCTCTTTTATAGATGACAAACTTTATATAGGTGTAAATGAAGATGGCTTTCTCAAATCCATTGATACAAAAACCAAACAGATTTCAAATCTGTACCATTTAGGAGAAGGTAATATAGATGGTATTAAAAAAAGGGGGAATCAACTGCTAATTTCTTTGTACGAAAAAGGAATGAGATTTATTGATGAAAATGGAGAAATCATAGAATTTGCAAATACTGCGTCAACAGGATT
>JABSSK010000385.1 GCA_013214265.1 Saprospiraceae bacterium
TCTGGGGAAGTAATAAATTCGAAAAAGGTTACCCCTTTCAATGGATTACATCCCAAGACTATGGTGCACACTGGAGCGAACCTCAATTCCCTACCTTTAAAACGCCCGTATATGACCATTCCGCCCAAACCGTAAATTCAGCTTTTCGCGACACCGAAGGAGCCATCTACGTAGCCAATGACGGAATCGGTCCCTCTACCGTCCTGTGGCGAAGTGAGGATGACGGCAAAACGTGGATCGACCCCAAAGGACGAACCGGCGGCCGACACACCACGTTTGTACAACTAACAGATGGTAGAATTCTGGGCATGGGCGGAAAAAGTGCACAACTCAATGGGTTCATGCCCCAAAGTATTTCGTCAGATAAAGGGGAAACTTGGGATATTTCAGCTACCCCTTTTATTGCACTAGGCCCTGGGCAACGCCCCTCCATCCTCCGACTACAAAGTGGAAGAATACTGTTCGTTGGCGATTACAGCAGCCGATTAACCCCCGAACTGTCCAATAACCGCCCACCCGTATTTACCGAACGGGGGGCTTATGTCGCTTATTCAGATGATGAAGGTGAATCCTGGAAAATTAAAACCTTACCAGGAACACAGTTTGCTAATATCGAAAATGATCGCCTCAAAGACCATACCCTCGGATATGCGATCGTCAAACAATCACCTAATGGTCATATTCACCTTATTGCGTCAGTTGTACATCCCATTTTACATTATGAATTCAATGAGGCCTGGCTCGAAAGCGAGAATGCTCAGCTACCACCAGATATTATGGATGATCCGATACAGATAGCCCTCGACACCCATACGGTCCAATTACAACACTCCAATAACCAGCTGAAAGCACAATACGGCCTGGCCCTTACCGATTTAGGAGTTGCCAAACTTCATGGACCAGCTACATGGTATTTTACCAATGGCGAAAAAGCGTACGAAGCCCTATATCAAATGGGAATCAAAGTGGATAGTGAAAAAAGCTATCGCAAAGAAGGTACGCTGGCATGGGAACGTACTTTTTTACCAAATAATCGATGCCTACTACGCACCTTTTACCCCAACGGACAAATAAAAACCCAATCAGAATGGCAAGGTAAGTTTGCTGATGGCATAGCCAAATCATGGCACGCAAACGGAAATACGGAATATCAATTAACCTTTAAAATGGGAGCATTACAATCTGACTTGCAATAACAAAAAAGTACAAAAACCACAAAAGATAGGGTAGGGCTGTAGATTAGTTGCACAACCTGAGCCGCAATGCTTTATTCTCATTTGACTCTGCTATAAAACTTATTGTCCTCGTATTTGAATTTTACCCCCCTCAGAATTGTTAATAAATAAATCGTATTCGCTCATAGAATACCCCCCAAGCCAATGAAGTGGCTATTATGCGTACACTTAAAATCAAAACTATGATTAAGAAGCTACCGAACGTAGTCCTTTGGGTTTTCCTCTTGCTTTTATTCCAAAATTGTAAGCAAGAAGAAATCAGCATGGATCTTACTCGCGACTTCGAAAACATGATCGCGGAAGAAATCGACCTGCAGCATATCCCGGCACTGGCCGTTCTGATATTTAAAGAAAATACCATTCTGTATGAGAACTATTTTGGTTACTCCAATGTACAGAACCGAATCCCTCTGACTCGTGATGACATTTTCCTTTTAGCCTCTATTTCTAAAGACGTAACTGCAACAGCCCTTCTCCAACTCTTCGATGCTGGTTACTTTGCCCTTGATGACCCCATAAATGACTACTTACCATTTCGGGTTTCCGTGCCCAATTATAATCAACCGATCACTTTTCGAATGTTATTAACCCATACCTCAGGAATAGCAGATGGTCCTCTACTTTACACGCAATATTATTACGGGCAGGATAGCCCTACACCTCTCCATGATTTCCTCAAAAGTTACTTAGTACCCGGCGGTGCATACTACAATGCCACCGAAAACTTCCATGACTTTACTCCCGGTACCAACTTTTCATATTCAAATGCAGGTAGTGCTCTGATTGGTGTATTAGTAGAGCAGCTCTCTAAAACAGATTTCAATTCGTATTGCAAAAAAAATATCTTCCAACCACTTAAAATGAACCATACCTACTGGCGGTTAGAAGAAGCTTTTCAAGCTAATGCATCCATTGCGCAACCTTATCGGTTTAATAACAACCAATACCAACCGATTCAACATTATACGTTTACAGATTATCCCAATGGTGGACTTCGATCTTCTCCACGTGATATGCATAAATTACTGACTGCATTCGTACAAAATGGTATGTCCAATAACTACCCATTACTCAAAGCAAGTACCATCAATACTATGCTTACCCCTCAGTTTCCTACCATTAACAGGGAGGTAGGATTACATCTATTTTTAATGCAGGCTACCAATAATTTGTGGGGACATTCTGGTAGCGAAAGTGGAGTAGCTACCATCTTAGCTTTTAATGCCAACACTAAAGTAGGGGCCATTATTTTTACGAACCAAAAAGAGGTCAACCTGAGTGATATCCTCGCTGAAGCCTACGCATTAGGCCTAAAATTGTAATACCACTAAAAGATGAAACCTTCACACCTGTTCCTACCTCTAATATTTCTCATGATGGCTTGTGATCCGTACACAACCGCATCTGTCATCAATTAATCCGATACGTTCGCAGATGTAATCATTCCATTTCAATCCGACCATTTTGATCATGACAATGGTACCATCGAAGATGAATTATATTCGGGTTTACACCGACATATCAAACTCATAAGTATCGACACCGTGAATGACATATCTCATTTCAGACTCAACCCCTCCGACACATTAATGCGCTGTGCACACTTGGGTACTGAACCTCAACTCGACTTCAAAAAAATAATACTGATTACCAAGCAGGATACGCTATCCTTCCATGATATGGTGCATTTTAAAGAAAGGCTTGTACGCAAAACAGGACATATGTATGTTTTTAACGTCCAGAATCCCCTCGAGTAACGAAACTACCCTATCCCTCAAGGACTAAGAAATTGCCAATAAAAAACAGAACACCACAGGTGATCAGTTAAAAGAGATGATTACTTATTATCGATGATATGAAAGCACTATTTATCCAGTCGAAATATTACGCCTGTAATCTTCCTTCGCGCTATCTGTTAAATAAGGATATATGCTTTGGCTAATTAATAAAGAAAACCTGTCAATGGCATCTTTTGACAACTCCTTAGATTGAATTAAAACCGAGGAAAACCAAAAATTACTGATTATTTCTGTTCGCTCGTAAAAGTAAGCATATTCATCTGCTAATAGTGGCTGACGTAGGATGCCATTGTCAATAAGTAAATCCACGATTGCCATAAATGATTGTGCTCTGCGCTTGGATAATGCTGCGTAGTGATGTTTGATACCCGGGTTGCTTCGGATGATGGTAGTCATATCCAAGAAAAAAAACCGATGCTCAAAAAAGATGTTCATTATTAACCCTGATACCTCCAAAAAAGACGACAACAGATTGTCTGTTTGTAAATAAAGGATACGGTCAATTCTTTCAACAATCCTCATGTAAAGTCCTTCTACAATATCATCTCGCTTCTTAAAATGGTACTGAAGGTTCCCAACACTAATCTCAGCTGCATCCGCTATCGCCCTTAATGAAACATTTGTAATACCATGTGTATTGAAAAGCGCCAAAGCCTGCCGTAAAATCTTTTCTTTAGTCGTTATCATTGATACAAAGATAAAAAACTAGTACACCTGTACTAATTTATATTTATTTAGTACATTTGTACTAAATAAATATTTTGCTGATGATAGATATTATAGGTGGAGGAATTGGAGGTCTGACCATTGCTATTGCGCTAGAGAAGGAAGGGATTCCTACAAGAATATTCGAACAAAAAAAAAAAATGAAACCCGCAGGAGCAGGAATCATCTTAGCACAAAATGCTATGCATGTTTATGAACGCTTAGGGCTAAGAAAGGAAATTGAATATCACGGTACTGAACTGTCAGCCATGAACATCACCAGAGCTGACCTGTCGCTGCTCTCGATCACTGAT
>JABSSK010000386.1 GCA_013214265.1 Saprospiraceae bacterium
TTACAAACCCAAACGATGAAATTAATTAGCCTCTTCCTTGCGCTATTTTTTTGTATTCTTCAAGTTCTATTTGTGCATCGCATGACCCTTCTTCCTGAAGAACCATTCTGGACAAACCCATTGACCATCTGTGACAACTTTGTCTTTGGAATCCTTATGGCTTTCAGCCCCCGCTACCCAAATGTTACTGCGGTCCTGCTGGTACTCATTACGGGTTATCTCACTTATCGGTTTTGGTTATGGTTTTTGACGAAAGTCAGCACCTGGTCGGTATTCAGCAAACAAGATGCTGAATGATCTTTTCCCTACCAAACGGTAGGCAGCATCACATCAAACCCAACACCAAATACAGAAGTGCGGTAATACCGCCCGCTACCGAAGCATAGGGTAATTGTGTTTTTACATGATCAATATGATCACTTGCTGAAGCCATCGAAGATAGAATTGACGTATCTGATATTGGAGAACAATGGTCACCATAAACACCTCCTCCTAAAGCAGCCGCAATAGTCATATATACATTGGCGTCCATAGTACGAGCCATCGGCACCGCAATGGCAATCATAATGGCAAATGTACCCCATGAGGTACCCGTTGAAAATGCAATAAAGCAGCTGACTACAAAGATCAAAAACGGAACCAAGCCAGGAGAAAGCCAGGTTTCAGCTACTTCCGCAACATATAAGCCTGTACCCATAGCCTTACAAACATTACCGATTGCAAAAGCCATTAACATCAACAACGTGAGTGGTATCAGGCCAGCTACACCCTTCAAGACTAGATCTACCATTTCCCGAAAACCAAAAATGCCCTGAATTTTATAACTAAACATGGACACTATGATAGCCGTTATGACAGCTACCAATACCGAAGTTGAGCCTGACCCCTGACCGATCGCAAGAAATATCTGGGACAGTCCCTGCCCTTCCGGATTCACCTCCATTGCACCGGCCCAACCTGTATAAGCGAGCATAACGGGCATCATCAATACCATAATCAGAATGGGCAGAACCATATTAAAGGCACGTGGCCTAACACCTGCTTTCGTAGGTTGGTCCGTAAGCTCATCCGAAACCATGGGTATGGCTCCGTCAGCCATGAGTTTCCCTTCTTCACGGGCGCGTTGCTCCGCTTTTGCCATGGGCCCAAAATCCTTTTTAGAAAAGATGATAATCAGCACCATCAACAGAGCTAGAAAAGGATAAAAGTTATACCCTAAAGCCTTGATCATAGTAGCAAAGGGGTCATCAAAACCCTGAGCCAACAGCAAAGTCATGATGAAAGCTCCCCATCCATTAAATGGAATAAGCATACTGGAGGGAGCAGAACTCGAATCGGCAATGTAAGCTAGCTTTTCGCGCGGAATACCCAAACGGTCAAATACCGGCCGATACAGTGCACCCACAGTTAAAACAGATATACTGGACTCAACAAAAATAAGAAGACCCGTCAGCCAAGCTAAGAACTGTATTACAATACGATTGCTACCTGCTTTTTTCTTTTCGTAACGTTCCAGCAACCGGTTGATCCGCTGGATAAAACCTTCTACCCCACCGGAGCGCTGAATGAATACAATTAATGCACCCACTAAAGCACAAAACATAATGGTCCGAGTATTTCCTTCGTCTTTAAATACATCTACCAGCGACTGAATAGCAGCTAGCGTCCCTTGCAGAACACTAAAATCAGACAGAATGATCCATCCTAGCCATATACCGAATAAAAGAGAAATAAATACTTGCCTGGAAAAAATAGCTAGAATAATCGCTACTACGGGTGGAACCAGAGAAAGAATACCAAAGTCAGTCATCAGTTTTGATTTGTACGTTTGTCCAAAATAGAAAATCTATTCTTCTTAGCCTTGTTAAATGTACAGGGTAAAGTCCTGACACGGACAATAAAAGCGTTAATTACCTTACTTCAGCAACTGTTAAGCATACTGCTCTGTTACCTGTAAAAATTCGTTCTATGACATCCTTTCGTCGTATCAAACCTGCTTATTGGACTGGTATCTTTCTGTCTATCATTGCCAGTTTACCATCTTGTAAGGTCAAAGAGTATGTATCCGATTCCAAGCCTGTCGATCACAGCTTATGGGATCAGTTAACCCGGAAGCATGTACATCCGGAAGGTTACGTTGACTATGCTGGATTCGTTGCCGACAGCAATCTGTTGGTTGCTTATTTAGATATGCTAAGCGAGAATCACCCCAATGATACATACTGGAGTCGCGACCAACAACTCGCGTACTGGATCAATGCTTATAATGCTTTTACAGTAAAACTGATCGTTGACCATTATCCCGTAATTGGTATCAAGGAAATCAAGAACGGTATCCCCTTTGTTAATACAGTTTGGGACATCAAATTCATCCGTATTGAGGGCCAGAGCTACGATTTAAATAATATAGAACATGGCATTATCCGCCAAAAATTTAACGAGCCACGTATTCATTTTGCGGTGAATTGTGCTTCCGTATCATGCCCCAATTTGCGTAATGAAGCGTATACAGCGCCTAAACTTGATCAACAACTATCAGAACAGACCTACCGTTTTTTGGCGGATATAAACAAAAACGAAATTCTGGAGGATCAACTTTATCTATCTAAAATATTTTTCTGGTATGGCACTGACTTCAAGAAGAATGGAAAAAAGGTAACTGATTTCATTCGGAAATATACGGACCACAAGATTTCAGATAATCCCAAAGTGAAATACCTGGAATATGACTGGAATCTCAACGTCAGAGAAAACATGACTTCAGAATAGTTTTTTGGCTCGGCTCATTTCTCGTTTAAGGTCTTTTTCCTTAATGGATTCACGCTTGTCATAGACTTTTTTACCCTGAGCGAGTGCGATTTCAATTTTAGCGTAACCCCTTTCATTGAGATATAACCGATAAGGGACAATAGTCAGGCCCTTTTCTTTTACTCTTTTATCCAAGCGTTTGAGTTCTGCTCGTTTGAGAAGTAATTTGCGATCGCGACGTGTTTCGTGGTTCTGACGATTGCCATTCTCGTATTCACCGATAAACATGCTTTTGATAAACAATTCTCCACCCTCAAAAAAACAGTACGCATCTGACAAATTCGCATTATTAGAACGAATTGATTTTATCTCGGTACCAGTAAGTGACATCCCTGCTTCATAGGTATCCAGAAAGGAATACTCAAACTTTGCCCTCCTATTCACAATATTAACCGGGGTCTTACCCGCTCCTTTCTTTTGCTTCGCCATTATGGTATTTCGTTTGAAGCCCGATTGAGGCTATTCTTTGCCCAAAGCATAGCGTATCCAAGAGTGCATTTACTTTGTTCAACCATGTAACGCTAAGATAAGGCAAAAAGATTCATATAGGTGTAACTCCGACTCCATGATGGATGAAGGCCAGTAAAGATTGGGGTTCCGTACTGGCCTTTTTCCTTTAATTACGTTGGAAGGCAGGGGCTGGTCTTTTTTTCATAGTGGCTGGCATCTCCTTCCCTAGTGATCGCGTGATAAAATCCGTCATCTTAGTATAAAGATGCAAGCGGGTATACCCTCCATAAATACCGTGATTGCGATTCGGATAGAAGTATGTTTCGAATTGTTTGTTGGCATCGACCAATGCATTAACCATTTCTGCAGTATGCTGAAAGTGAACATTATCATCGCCCATTCCATGTACCAGCAAATAATCACCTTTTAACCGATCAGCAAAATTCACGGGTGAGTTATCTGCGTAGCCATCTGGATTTTCTTTTTCATCACGCATGTATCGCTCTGTATAAATGGTATCATACCACCGCCAGTTGGTAACAGGTGCAACAGCAATCGCTGATTTGAAGACATTGCTCCCTTTAAGTAAACACAAAGAGGACATGTACCCTCCATAACTCCATCCAAAAATACCAATACGTGACGCATCCGTGAATGGTAAGCTTCCCAGATACTTTGCTGCCTGAATCTGATCTTCTGTTTCATATTTACCCAATTGCAGATAAGTCATCTTCTTAAATTCCTCTCCTCGGGCACCCGTACCTCGGTTATCTACACAGGCAATAACAAATCCTTGTTGTGCCAACATCTGAAACCACCAATATCTGGCACCTTTCCAGTTGTCGGTAACTTGCTGGCTACCTGGCCCACCATACAAAAACATGAAGACCGGATATTTGAATTGCGGGTTAAAGTTCTTGGGCTTTATCATCCAGCCATTGAGATCTACTTTATCATCTGTAGTAAAAGTAAAAAATTCAACCGGCTGCACACCATATCCTTTTTGTTTGTCCGCCAGTTTCTGGTTGTCTTCAATAGTACGTAAAGGAGCCCCATTACGCTTATATACCGTAAATTGAGCTGGCCTGGTAGCCGGAGCATGTGTAAGTACTTTATAGTCGTAGGTGCTAGTAAATTGTGCCCCATT
>JABSSK010000387.1 GCA_013214265.1 Saprospiraceae bacterium
GCATCCAACCGTAGCAACCTCACTGAATAATCTGGCCGCGTTGTATGAGTCTACGGGCGACACTGACCGAGCCCTGCCGTTGTATCAGCGGTCCATAGATATATTGGAAAAAGTCCTTGGTTCTGAGCATCCCTCGACCATAACAGTAAAAGAAAACATGAATAAACTAGTACTTAAACTCAAATAAACAAAGTAATGGCGTCATATCGGGCTCTGTTGCATCTTGCTTTCTTAACCAAAAATCTGGAATTTAAAAAACATAAAATCAATTGGTTAAAAATAAAAAATAGCAAAATACGCAAGATGCAACGGAGCCAATTTGTCTGCTTTATTCTGAACTTCCGATAAGGAAAATTCAAAGCTCAAATATAAGTTAGAGTGTAACATAAATAAGTTTAAATATAAGTTACCGCCTAACATAAATGTTTAGCTGTAGACTACCGTATTATTTCATAACACATGACTCAACTTGGTTTGTTTAGGGTATGCCTCAAGAAGACCACTAAAAAGTGACCTTGAACCCGAAATCGAACTACTTATAATAGACCAAAGTAACAAGACCACTTAAAAAGGACTCTTATGCGCGTATATGCCTACCTCCGAGCGTCTAGCAATGATTGCTACATATTTCATCTGGCTAGAAGATTGGTTTTTTGTTCTGCATCCTAGGGCGCTTTGGGGCACATAGCGAGATAGAATTTATTGTGCCAAGGTTGCTTATCGGATTAGCTGAAGTATGGCTAATACCTTGGTATAATTAAACATGAATTAATTTTCTATCTTGTTTTGAAGCTAAAGTGAATTACAACTTGTGTCGCTTTTGCCACATTGCTGACATTAGCTAACTAGCTTGAGACAATACTTCGGATTAGATTTTGTATCGATTACACCTGTTTAAAGCGCTTGATATGACTTACTCAGCCAGGTGCCAGTCTTCCGCTAGTATATCGTGAATTGAAAATACATAAGGGAAATCACCACCTTTAGTTTTCAAAAATATTGATTTTAATTTGTATTTTTTAGCTAGAAAACATGTGGTTAATTGAGGTATAAGTAAAAACACCGATTCAGCCTCTTGTGCTAATTTCATATTATTATCGGGCCGAAAGTTAGCATCATGAACAACTTTGTGTCTAATGGCGAAAGCTTCATTAAATATACTTTTCCAGTCTGGAATCATATTGCTGACACATACAGATTGAAATACTTTGCCATTAAAACCACAAGGGTTTATTGACGTCTTACAAATAGTATCTAAGAAATTAGCACCCCAAAGTTGATCAAATGCAATTTCAAGATCATTAACGTTTTGAAAATTGAAGCTCTTACTAAGTACTTCAATTGACGAAAGTTCTTCTGAATTATGAAGCTTCTCGGTATTTTTAAATTTCTCTAGAAGTTTATTCATTAACTCAGCGTCTATTGAGTGAACGTAAATAAATAAATCTCTGAAGAATGTTTCTAGAGAACTAATTAAGAATACAAAGTATTGCCTATAAGCGACAGATTTAACTAATGAACTTCCTTTTAATGAAAAATGAGTTAATTTAGCATTTTCACTAAAATTGTTGAGATAATTAAAGCAAAGATCATCAATGGTTCCTCGACTATTTTTCAATGCTAAAAGTTCATCTCTTAATTTATCTGTAACTTTACGAGGCTTCATGGAACTCACTTATCATATAACGCCATAATAATGGGCAAAAAATTGTTGGCTAAAATGTTGAGGAACGAAAACAGGCAACTTTTTTTTGTCCTTATTAATTAGCTTGTTAGATTCACGAAACAGTACAATAGTAGGTAGTGTAATAATAAAGCTGCTGTTCCCCATTATATTCAAAATAAGCGCTCTGCCACATATCGATTTTCTCATCATTTCCCCAAATGTCCTTTTTGGTATGATATTTCACACTATCTAATAAATTGTCGTATACATGCGAAGATATCCCAACATCACCGTGCAGCTTGTCACCAATTTTAACCGATTTATTAACTGCATTACCTACCCAAACTAGATCCCTATTGTTAGTACCTGAAATTCCAACTTTTGAGCAAAGTATTTTTCCATTATCAATACCTATACCAAAATTAATAGTTGAATACTTCTCCATTTTCTTTTTTACTTTGGAGTCATCAGAAGTTAGCATCCATTTCATTTTCATAGCTGCTTGTACTGCGTTACTAAGGGTAGCTTTAGTAGTGCCTTGGAAAAACACCAACATTCCGTCACCATTAAAGCTCCTTACTTCTCCACCTAAGCTTTTTGCAATAGTTACAATAGTGTGAAAGTAAGCCTTGTGCAGTTTAGCAACGGTCGTTCTATTATGGTTATTTAAAACCGCAGTAGAACCCCTCATATCGATATAAAGAGTTGTGGCTTCAAGCCTCAAGCCCTTATTACTAAAAGTTAACCTAGTATCCTCAATGTCAGGAACAATAGTTACATCAGTAACTTCAAAATTATCATCTATTATCTCTTTTACTTTTTTATCGATACCGTCTTTCATTATTTATTATTTTTAATCCATAAAATTATTAATGCAACAACCGGGCTTGCTAATGCAGCCAGAGTTAACCAAATAGAGTTCTTAAAATAGTTATATTTTTTATTAGCAATAACTGCGTTTATAATTATTTGATCTGAAAGGTTTTTATGAAAGCCGTTAAACTCCATATTTGACAAACCTAGAGATGTGGCAAGCTTATCTAAATATGCTGAAGGTGTATATTTTGCTATGTGCCCAAAGAAGAGAAGGTTATCTAATTTGTTAGTTCCCGAAGGTTTTTTTTCCCAAGGCATATCTAACGCAGGTATAAAAGAAAATAGGCAAATAGCTAAAGAGAGAGCACATAAAGTTATTGTTAATAATAAGTAAGCTAATAGCATTCCTTTTATCTCAAAAGTACTTATTAAACGACTAACACCAAATATTAGTCCTGCATTGGCAGCAATTAATGTAGCTGCTTTTGCTTCTGCAAATTTTAACCAGTCATTTACGATGGAAAAAATATCTTTTAATTTATCATCCAAGGGTAGATATTCCATTTAGTGAATCTAACGCCCTTGTTAATGGGCTAAAAATAGTTGGTTAAAATAAGCGAAGAAGGAGCAAAAGCCAACTGTTTTTTGTCCTGCTTTATTGCCTTGTTAGGTGTTTTTTACACCGGAATATAATTCACCTAAAGTTAAATCATCATACCATAAATCAGATAGTTTAACTTGATATTTATCTTCTAATTCATCAGCTAAAGTTTCAAACTCCATTGCATCAACTACCCATTTCTATGGGTAAAGTTCTCGATATATATCGAATAATTTATCATTGGGTTTAAATTTGAGCTTATCGACGGAGGAGAAAGCGAAAGAGTCTGTAAACATAAGTAAAAATCCGCGAATATCCTCTTTGGTGGATTTTGGAAATTCTGCTTTCCAGTTTTTACCCATACAATTTAGATTGCGATATTTCTTAGGCAGAGTATCACCAAACCAATAGAATATTACGAGAATGACTCCTATGCCAACGATGTACTCTAAATCCATGAAACACCTAACAGCTTATTATGGAGCCGGCTCAGTAATGTCCGTCCCATAATAAAAATTTGATTTACATTAATATCCCATAAATTCAAAGTATTAAAAACCACTGCAACCAATTATTTAATCAAAGATAGGATGTTACTAAGCCCGCTCAGTAATATCCACCATAGAAAACGGTATTAATTACAATAAGATCAATGAAATAGACGTTTATTGGTGTTTTTTAAGTGTGTTGATGAGTCGGCTCAGTAACACACTTAAAATATTCATTAGAAAAAATATCGCAAAAAACTTATCTTTTAAGTCAGCAACGCGCACTTTGTTAAAGTTATAGTTCGTTAATTTTTTAATAGATCCTTTCTTGGCTGTGGCAATTTTCAACTTAGTTCAGATAAGAAAATGTATATCAAAAATCAAAAAGCCACCAAACTCAATTTTGACTGTCTGTGGCGCTTTGGGAGCGTTAGCGAGCTATAACAAGCGTTGTTTTTACCACTAAGAATACAAAAAGACTCAACGTTGAAACGGAGGTTCGAATTAGGGGTTAATTAACTAACGCCCCGATCTGTCACTAACTTCTCGCGCATCCATTGGTATCATTAGTTAATAGCCTAAAAATAGATTTTAAATCAGCAAGCAATAATTCAGTAAGTATTTGAATATAAGATAAATTTTCTCTATTCTAAAATTCATATCTTCCAATAAAACTAAGGTGTTGCCTTCCTCTAGGGGTAATCGACTGATCTTCTTTACCTTTTCTTGACCTGTATTATCCAAAATAGTAGTTTCTACATATCTCATAAAACGACCGTTTTATGAGACTTCATTTTTAATGTGACTCATACCT
>JABSSK010000388.1 GCA_013214265.1 Saprospiraceae bacterium
AACATCAGGAAAATCTTCATAGATATCCGGGTCTATTACCCGATCAGGTTCCGGATACTCAAAAGTAGTTGCCACATCCACAGAATGCAAAGGGTGCTCAACCGACGTAAATAATTGATAAATTGTTTTTCGCTGCCGGCTCAGTTCAAGATAATGACGAATTCCTTCCGTGTAAACCAATGGCGGCGGATTAGGAGTGCGCAAAGCGTCACTGAGCCTTAATGAAAAATCACGTTCCGGAAATGAAATAAATTGAATCTGAGAAGTCTCGTAAAAATGTGGAAACTGAAGTACAAACTGACTTTCACTATCAATACGCGAATAAAAAATGCGCTGGGCTGGAGGTAAATACCCTCCTAGTGTTAAGTTGGATACCCTGACTGTATCGTCAGCTGGTAACAGGGTACCCCGCATAAATATGCTATTAGCCCAACGCCTTTCCGGAATTGGGTATGCCCGCTGTACATTTACTAACGGGTATGCCGAAGCCCCCGAAATAGAATCATCAATAACCGAAATAGAAACTTGAGCACCAGCAACAGGAATATTATTACCATCCTGTAACCGTACCGTTATTTCCTGATTTGATCCAGGTTGAATATCAGCTCCAACTTCAATATCCATTTGCATATCCGAACTCCATTGCTTAGAATTACCATAGGTAGCAATCGATTCTACAGGCTGTAAGTCAATATTTTCTGGAAAAAGCTCTAGATCATTATAAACCGGAACCGGAACAGCTGCAAAGATAGATTCCTGCGCACTATTTAAAACCCGACCCCATATTATAATCTGATACATACCTGAAGACGCATTGTAAGGAAGCTTGTAATATGCTGGTATATGTGTATCTCCTTTTGATGATAAGAAGTAGTAACCTTGTAGCTTTTTATTTCCATCCAACACAATCACTTTGAGCGTAACTTTTACCTCCCTCATATGTGCAGGCAGGAATATATTGTACCAGATCGTTTCTCCATTCACATAAAAGGATTTATCCATGTGAACCAAAGCAGAGTTCGGAACCTGCGCTTGAGATGAAACGCCAGCAGTCGTTAACCAAAAAATGAGTAGTAACAATCGCATAATCACTTTTTTCAAGCTTACAATAAATTATCCACCCCAGTTGGATGGCTTTATTTTTGTGGAATTTTTACCCCAGACAAATACACAATCATCACAGATATTTATCTGACTGGCTACTTCAGGGTCATCAATAATTATTGGGCAAAAATTAGACAGATCACCAACATCATTGGGATGTATAAAAATATCAGATTTTGTTTGCTCTACCGCATAAAACAAACCCACCACTTCTTCGCTCGGATCATCCAATGAGCTGAAATTACCTATAGTCAGCCCCGGAGGATCTTCAGCAATTGTTCCCTCCCGATTAAGTAGCTGTTGTACCTCTTGCCAGTACGCAGTAGCCTGATTAGACAATGATTCCTGAGTTAAAAAGAATTGATAACCCTCCGCATAATAAAAATTTACCGCTTCTTGGTAGATAGGCTCCTTAATGACCGTTTCGGGGTTACCGCCAGCTAACCGCCCAGGAAAAAGAGGAAGATTACCATTTCGTACATAAAAAGACAAATAACAAGTGTCAGGGTTAATCTCACCTTCTTCTTTTTCAGTCAGTTTAAAGGTGGATGACATATTCCATAGTAAATTCGCAACTCCTGATCCGTCCGGTAATCGTGACGATGTAAGAACTGAATAAGTGATTACATCACCTTCCAGCGTATTCCCATTAACATCTGAACGAAGCACCCTATCAAGTTCAAAATCAATATCGACAATATTTGGTACTGCAAATAAAGTATCCAGAGCACTTCTGTAAATACGACCATCTCGCAGCGTAACCTCCAAACCATAAGCATTGCCAGGAATAATAGCAAAATTAGCATCATATTCAGGGAACTCCGCATAAAACCCACTACGACTTACATTCGCCGGAACGGAAACGGATTCATCATCCTGATTAAATAAAATGACTTCATCAACCGCAATCGGGTCGGCTGTCGAAAATAAATCACGAGGCCGGAATTGTGTTACTCTTACTAATACACTGGACGTGTCACCAAGCGTAAGCTTACCCATAATAACCACCTTATCCAGACCTTTATCTGTATCCGGTGTAAGGCTAACTTCATTCAGACAACCTGCTGAACACATTAATAACAACAAGCCAATAATATGCTGTAAGCGTACTTTGTCCATCTATTAACTTCTTTTAATTTATCCGCCCCATCCTAATGGAGGCATAAATGAAACAGGACCATCCCGCCAAGCCGCTTCGCAGTCCGTGCACAGAGTGACTTCAGGCGCTCCTAACCCCAAAGTGGGTTGAGGACAGTAGAAATTTGGATTTCCTACTTCTCCCGGTCTTACAAATAGTTCTCGCGTATCTTGATCAACTGCATAAAAGAGACCATACACCTTTTCATCAGGATTATTTGAATTGCGGATGTTCCCGATAATTTCCCCAGCCGGGTCTTCTGAAATCGTTCCCGATCGGTTGATCAACTTGCTGACTTGCTCGAAATAATTAAATGCTTCCATCGATAAACTCTCCTGATTTACCCGTAACAAAAAACCCTCCGCATATTTGAAATTAATTATATCTGTGAGGATAGTTTGTCGTATAGTCTGGAGCGGATCAAATTGCAGATTTGTTCCATCCAGCACCGGAAAATCTTTACTCACCTCATTAGCTGAAAGGTAACATACAATACCAAAAGCATTAGAAGGATTCTGAGATAACTGGAATGTCGCATCCATTTGCCAAATTAACCGAGCATTAGCTTCTCTATCCGGACGCGCAAGCTTAGTAACCACCTCATAATTGATTATTGACTGTTCAAAAGGTATTCCATCGGAACGTACACCTGACCTTTTAGCCAATGTATAGCTCAAATCCTCTATTTCAGGAACAGTATATAATTGTTGAGGCATACTCACGTAGGATCGTCCATTTCCAAGGTCTACCTCTAAGATATATTCATGACTATAATTTACCTCCCTTGGCTCCAATACAAGATAATACCCCTTCTTATCTACATTAGCCGGAACTATCTTTACCTCACCCGTACTCTGATTAACTAACCGTACCTCGTCAGCCCTAATAGGACCGCTAGAAGAAAAAATATCAACACCCCTGAACTGAGTAACCTGAACGAATATATAATTCTGCTCTCCACGAACCAGTTTTCCATTGATCACCACATTCGTATTGGTGTCACTTACTGGTTCCAGCATGATTTCGTCTTCACAAGATGTAGTTATTAACAACCAACCCAATAAGCATGATAACTGTATAATTCTGTTTCTCATTTCCACTCAAAATTGAAGGTTATTGCCGGAAATGCACTTCCCAAAACAGCTAGCTGTCGAGCACGGCCCGGCTGAGTGATTTCTTGGTCATAGAATACGGTAAAGGGATTTCGACGACCATAAACATTATATACCGATAGCGTCCAGCTGGTTTTAAACCTCCGATCTTTTCGGTATCCCTGACCAATTGTATACGCAAAATCAAGACGGTGATAATCCGGTATCCGCAGGCCATTACGCGAAGAATATAACGGTACTAATAATCCATCAAGCGTAGCGTAGGTTCCAACAGGTGCTGTTACTGGCCTGCCACGATGGTAATTGAAATTCAAGGTTATAGTATGCCGCTGATTGGGTTGGTAATTCAATACTGCAGCTACATTATGCGGCAAATCAAAACTACTAGGATACCATGCCCCTTCATTAATACCATCAATCTGACGCTCCGTCCTGGAATATGTATAATTTATCATCCCATTATACTTACCCCTATTCTTCTTAATACTTAACTCTATACCATAAGCACGACCAATACCTTCCAGAGTCTCCGTTTCTAAATTATTGTTGGCACGTAACTGAGCAAAATCCTTAAAATCATATAATTGATCAATCGACCTACCGTAGACCTCCAAACTGGTCTCCCACTCATTTTCCTCAAAATTCTTAAAAATGCCAACCGAAACGTTATGTGCTCGATTTGGAGACAGATACTCCGTACTCAACTGATACTGATTTCCTGGAGTAGGGCTATCGGCATTAAAAATTTGATTTATAAACTGCGCTGTTCTACTGTATCCAGTTTTTAAGGAAGTAGTAGGGTTTAATCGGTAACGTAAAGAAAATCGAGGCTCAAAGCTATTATAAGTCGCTATAGTCTCACCTGAAGTAAATGACGCTATCTCAGTAATTTCGTCTTCATCAGGACGTTCAGGGTCATTGTAACGGGGCACTTCACCCGGGCCCAAAAAACGATAGTTTACCAGTCTGATACCTCCCGAAACTTCTACTGAAGGGCTCAATGTGTAT
>JABSSK010000389.1 GCA_013214265.1 Saprospiraceae bacterium
TGGTCATTGATATGCAAGCTTATTATGGTATGCCCATAGACTCTATTTCTGAAGTGAACTTCCTATTCAATAACGGTATTGCTACTCCGGAAGACCCCTGGACGATCACGGGTAAAGCGACCACCGGTATGGGTGGTTTTGGTGGTGATGAGTTGTGTGATAACTTCCGCTTTGTATTATCAGAAGCCGAAACTTGTGATCTGGCAGAAAAACTATGCTCGCAGGAGCTATTCAGCGGTTTGGCCAATTCGTGTGTGGATGCCGAGAATGGCAAAGTACGCATTGACTTTGATCGCAGCTTAAACTGTGTAGATGCTGATCCTAATGATATGTTAGGCGAAACCATTGGTTTCCATTCTGGGGTAAATAGCTGGTCAACGGTTGTAGCGTGGGATGCAGCAGGGGCTATGCAGCCAATGAATGATGGTAATGGTTTATACAGTATGGTCATTGATATGCAAGCTTATTATGGTATGCCCATAGACTCTATTTCTGAAGTGAACTTCCTATTCAATAACGGTTTTGCTACTCCCGAAGACCCCTGGACGATCACGGGTAAAGCGACCACCGGTATGGGCGGTTTTGGTGGTGATGAGTTATGTGATAATTTCCGCTTCGTGCTAGCAGAAGCACCAGCTTGTGAATTATCAGAACGGTTAAGTACCCAAGAATTATTCAGTGGGTTAGCTAATTCGTGTGTGGATGCCGAGAATGGCAAAGTACGCATTGACTTTGATCGCAGCCTAAATTGTGTGGACGCTGATCCTACGGATATGTTAGGGGAAACCATTGGTTTCCATTCTGGCGTGAACAGCTGGTCAACCGTAGTCGAGTGGAATGCAGATGGTGCTATGCAAGCCAGCAATGATGGCAATGGCTTATACAGCTTAGTATTGGATGTAGAAAGCTATTATGGTATGCCTTTAGATTCCATCTCGGAAGTCAACTTCTTATACAACAATGGCGTAGCTACCCCAGAGGACCCCTGGACCATTACCGGTAAAGCGACTACCGGTACAGGCGGTTTTGGTGGTGATGAGTTGTGTGATAACTTCCGCTTTGTACTCACCGAAGCGCCTGCTTGTGATTTGACAGTAAGAGCTAGTAGCCCAGCACTAGTTGGTGGTCTGGCAGCTTCGTGTGTGGATGTTACTACCGGTAAGGTAAGGCTGGATTTCGATCTTAACCTGAATTGTTCTGAAGCAGATCCCGGTAACTTATTATCTGGGTTGAGCCAAATTGGTTTCCATTCTGGTGTGAACAGTTGGTCGACAGTAGTAGAGTGGAATGCGGAAGGTGCTGTACCTGCTGTAAATGATGGTAATGATAAATTCACCGTTATTATTGATCCGATGGATTACTACGGTATGGCAATGGATGAAATAGAAGAAATTAACTTCTTATTCAATAATGGATTTACCGAAGGTGCAGATCCCTGGGCCAATACCGGAAAAGATGAAACCGGTATGGGTGGTTTTGGTGGCGATGAGCTTTGTGATAACTTACTGTTTATCGTATCTACAGCGCAAACTTGTGATTTGTCAACCAATACCGTAGATATTGCTCTTAAGAATAGTCTGAAAGTGATTCCAAATCCATTCAGCGATCAGGTGACGATTCAATTTGATAATCCAAGGAATGAAGCATACGAACTCAATATCACGGATTTGTCAGGTCGTGTAGTACGTCATGTAACCGGATTGAATACGAACCAAGTGACTTTAGAAAGAGGAAATTTAGTTGCGGGTATGTACTTCGTACAGCTAGTTGATGCTGCTGGTAACTTTGCAACCACTAAACTAATGGTGAAATAAGCTTTTTAAGCGTAGTGAAACGGGTAGGCAAATTTTATTTTGCCTACCCACACTAATTTATTACATCGATTTGCGATCAGCTGAAAAGCGTCCGTATGGGTCTATTTAGCAGGCTTACGCTGATGACTTAATCTATTGTGCCTAGCTAATTTTTGCATCAGCTTAACCAAATGACTTACAAAAAAAGAACCCCCGTTCGACTGAAAAAATTTCTGTCTGCTACACTTGTCCGACGAAATGAATTATGCGGTATTGCTTAGTAGAGCTTTTACGAAGGAAGTATTATCGAACCGGAATAGTCTTTTCGAATCACATAATTTGAAGGTGATCATCTCTTCTGAAAGTATATGTCCTCTAAGGTGATACTGCAAACTTTTGTTTGTGTCGAGTACAGCTATTACAATGGCTGATCTAGGTTGGCTTAATGGCTTTCACACTCCTGAAAATCCATCAATACGCAGCGATAGTCTGAAGTTTGGTTTTGCTGTGTATAGATGATTTAGGTTATAAGAATACTGGGAAGCATACGGTTGTTAAACACCCTGATGTGCATTAGCACTGACAAAAACCTCACGAATACCGATATCCTCAGCACTTTGAATTGCTCTTGACTATTGGTGTTGAATCGAAGTAAAGAAAAAATGTATGTTCCTGATTTCAAAAAATAGAAACCGCTTTCAAGAAAATTCAAAACGTGAGAAACATATACGCTTTATCAATTTTGCTCCTTTTTCTAGGGGCTTGCCAACCCGCTGATCCAGAAATTATTGATACAAACGACAAGACTACAGCTTTGTCGGACCCACCTGACTGGGCAAGGGAAGTGATTTGGTACGAGATTGGAGTGGAACGATTCAGAAATGGGGACCCAAGTAATGACCCAACTCCTGAAGATATTGTAGGTACGTATCCGGGCATCATCCCTGATGGATGGACGGTAACGCCCTGGACACAGGATTGGTATAAGGAAGATCCATACATGGCAAATCTGGAAGGCCTGACTGATCACAATGGAAACCCCTTTACCCGATTTGTAAATAAAGTTCAATTACGGCGTTATGGTGGTGATCTGCAGGGTGTGCTTGATAAAGTAGGGTACCTGGATTCATTAGGTATCACTGCTGTGTACTTTCGGCCTTTATATGATGCTCCTTCATTACATAAATATGATGCTCGAAATTGGCGCCATATTGATCGTAATCTCGGTCCTAATCCCGAAAAAGATAAAGCTATAATGGCTTCAGAAATCCCGGATGATCCCAGTACTTGGAAGATGACCGAAGCGGATCAATTATTTATAAAGGTGATCGATGCATTTCATAAACGAGGGATTAAAGTGATCTTGGATAGCTCCTGGAATCACAGTGGGCAAACCTTTTGGGCTTGGCAGGATGTGCTCGAAAACCAGAGTAAGTCAAAATTCAAAGACTGGTACTGGGTAGACCAGTATGATGATCCTAGCACTCCCGAAGATGAATTCAAGTATCATGGCTGGTTGGGTGTCAAAGAGATGCCAGAATTAAGGGAAACAGCAAAACAGGATTTGGGCATTGGTGTACATGCCTTCGAAGGGAATTTATATTCTCAGGCTGCAAAGCAACACATCTTCCATGTCGTCCAGCGATGGCTGGACCCCAATGGGGACGGTGATACATCTGATGGAGTGGACGGTTATCGGTTGGATGTGGCTGGCGAAATGCCCTTAGGGTTTTGGAGAGATTTTAGAGCACACGTTAGAAAGATTAATCCGGATGCTTACTTAATGGGTGAAATCTGGTGGGAAAAATGGCCCGATAAACTGCTTGATCCCCAACCTTTTCTCGAAGGAGATGTCTTTGATGCGATCATGAATTATAGGTGGTATAAATCGACACGCCAATTTTTTAATGCCTCACCGGTCAGTATTTCTGCTTCAGCACTAGTCGATAGCCTCAATCGGTTTCGCTCTAACCTCAGGGAACCTTCTAATTATGCTATGATGAATTACACCGGTGGATTCGATACCCCTAGAATACTAACCTCCTTATTCAATAAGAACAAATACAAATATCAATGTAATACGTATGGGGACCCTAACTATAAAATCCATAAGCCCGATGCAGCAACTACACAAACGCTAAAGCTTCTTCTGGCACAGCAATATACATACATTGGAGCCCCACATATTTATAATGGAGATGAAATGGGCATGTGGGGTGCCGACGATCCATCCTGCAGAAAACCTTTGATATGGAAAGATTATGACTTCGAAGATGAAACTGTTCATCCCATTGGTAAAGAACGACCAGTTGATCAGGTAGCTTTTAATCAAGATTTATTTGAGTACTATCAGCAGCTGATTCGACTTCGAAAAGAAAATCTGGTATTAGTGTATGGTGAGATAGAATTCTTCGAATTGGCAGGTGAAGAGGAAATCTTAGCTTATCGGCGGTTTGATGGTGAAAACGAAATTATCGCCGTCTTCAACGCCAGTAAGGAAGCCAAAAAAGTGCAGTTCCCTGTAGCTTTCAAAAAAACAT
>JABSSK010000039.1 GCA_013214265.1 Saprospiraceae bacterium
ATAATATCTAACCCGTTGAAACCACTTGGGTAAGATATGCTGCACCATGCGACCAATAAATACCTCTGCATCTACCGATTCAAATTGAATGGTTTTTGTTTGATGTGATTTATAGTAATACTCCACTTTATCATCGGTATAGCTAGTTATCCTTGAAACACCAATAGGAGGTGACGCAAGATATTTTGTCAAATAACGGATCAAGCCTTTATAACTTTTAGTCGGTACTTTTTTGTCATTGCCCGGATAAACGTAAAAACCATCGGGATAGTCAGTCCAGAGTTGATCCACTAATCCGTTGAGGCTACCCATTCGATCAGTGATAAAGTTCAATAAATGCTTTTGCCATAATAATCGCACGGGACCTAAAGAAAGAAAATGGAATCGTCGCCATTGAAAAGACTCTGGATTAAATGCACCTTCAGCCAAAATAACATGTAAATGTGGATTATAGCTGCCGTTTCTGCCATGCGTATGGATGAAGATAATACATCCGGTTTTCAATGAGTCACAACCAAATTTATTTTGTATTAACTCCTCAAGGCAGCCTTGAGCCAACCTCATAAATTGTGAATATAATTTACCCTGATCTGGATAATTATAGAAAAATAGTCTTAACTGTGACGGTAATGTGAGCACGACCTGACGATAACTCACACCGGGAAACAGTCGCGTTGCGATCTTGATCATACTCTCTCTGGCATATCGCTTACCACACTGCGAGCAAGCTTTTCCCTTGCAACTGAAATGTACTTTTTGGTGTCCCTTACCACACGACAAACATTCATAAACAGCAAAACCTGTTGCTTCACTGCCACAGTCGAGCATCTTTTTGATTTCTGCACGATAATAATCGGTATTATAACGGGGATGTTTTATGACAAAAGCAGACCAATGATCAGTAAAGATCTGTTTGAACCGTGCTAATTTTGATTTCAATCCTTTGAAATTCATGTTTCTTGAACTTTAACTATAAATCCTTTGAATTTACTATAACTTAATCACTGGTTATTTTTCAACCGACATTTTGGATCGTAGATAAACAAAGGGCTATAATTGGGATTTCCTAGGTGTAATAAAAAAAAACGAATGTACTTATGGTTCAAAACAGCCTAAAACAATCAAAATTTCCACTGATGAATTATTAGATTTATTAGAGACACTTAATCTGGTGCATTCTATACATAAAACCGCTGTGGACTTTTTTCTAGTTGAGTTTATGAATGAATACAGTTTTAAAAATATGGGTGAAATCAAACTATCAACTGAAACAATACTTGGGCAAATGGGTAATACTATAGGATTAAATGATTTCAACATTTTATCTGCTCAAAACATTCTAGGTACATGGAACTTTAAACTCGAACATACGACGGGTAAAGGTGTTGCAGAATTAGAAGAAATGATGCCAAGCATATCGATGTATCTATCAATGCTGAGAGATAGGGGTATAGAAACTTTATTTGAATTGTTTGATACTCGGGGCAATAAATTGATAGAATGTCACTTGGGAAAGAGATTAAAAAAATAATAATCACTAGTAGTTTTTTTGAACTATCAAATGTTAGTTTCTAATGACAGTGCTAATAACTACCTCAATGAAATACTACGATTAACACCCAATCGTCCCTTTGATAGAAGCATTTTTCCCATAAAAGAATGATTATAAATTACTTATAATTTTGCTAATGCTACTTATACTAACGTTTGTATGTGTCGGTGTTTTATAGGTATAACGTGTTAATTCCAGAATTAACTGGAATCTTAGGGTTAATTCCAACTTTAGTCAGAATATTGTTAATTCACTATCTGGAACCCGACCTCTAAGTTGTTGTAATTTCTATATTTCACCTTTAAAAAATTTCACTTTTTTTAAAAACCAACAATTATTGGTTTTAGTTTCACTGAAATTATTTCCAGAAGTGTGAAACTCTTCTTAGCCTATATATCATGGGCGGATATTTGGAATCTAGAAATTTTCGCTTTGAGCAAATCATCAAGAAATGTAAAGTAAGTACCTCATTATCTCTACAAATTTTTTATTTATGTAATATAGTGATTAATCAATCCCTGATAACTGCTATCTATGCCACAAGATTTATTATTTTCCTCTAAGGATTTCAAACAACTATTAGGTGTGTCCGATTGCGAACTGATGCATATGCGAGTTTCAGGTAATTTGAAATTTGTAAAAAAAGGGAGTGCCTTTTTATATCAACTTCATGATAAGCAATTATTACTAAAGCATCCCATAGCGACTCAGTTATTAAACTGGTATCAAAAAAAACACCTTATATCCATAGATAACTCTCCCAAAGAGGCAGAATCAATTAATTCAACTTTAATGCTCATTGAAACAATTTTACTACCTGTCAGTAAAAGGTTTGGCGATATTAAAATCACTTATGGCTTTGTCTCACCGGAACTAAACAGATATATTCAGAAAAACAGCTCATCCGGCACATACCCTTCAATTGATCAGCATGCCGCATCAGAATTAAATAATGCTAATAATCACATATGCAAAAGACACGGTTTAGCCTGTGATTTCATTGTTAATGGTTATGAAAAGCAAATGGGTAAAGTTATGCTATTTATAGTGAATAATTTAGGTTTTGATAAAATTTATTATTATGGAAAGGATAAGCCGTTACATGTAAGTGTTGGGGATAAATCAGAAAGGCACTTACAAATAATGAACGTAAGTGACAAAGGAAGGCGTATTCCTGGAAAGAAAGCTTATGGCAATAAAGCTAAAGTACTAGCAGAAGAATTAATAAAATGAATGCAGAGCAATTTAAAAAATTAGTCAACTCACTAGACGTAGGTAAAAAGCTACCTGACTCTATTTACTTTCATAAAGAAACATTTTCTGATGTACCGGAAGTACTCTCTAAATTTATAAAAATTGTCGCCAAAGCGTTAAAAATTGATGACGATAATTGGAATTTAATTAAAGTCTTTAGAAATGATTTTCGCTTATCCCTGTTAAATTACCCCTTATTTTTCGAAGACTCTTATCCAGCCCTAGAACAGAGTGTGAATGTAGATCTAGCAAAATTATCTCATAGAGTTACAAGCTACTCAAAACAAGAAAACCCTCCAATTCTTCATCGAAAAGAAACAATGATTTCAAAAAGCCATGAATTATACGATCATTTTTGTATGCTTACTCAAGAAGGTGAAGCGGCTGGTCTCTATGAAAATACTCGTATGATTGGGTTTAGAAGTTCATGGGAGCGATTAATAGCAAAGCATGGCTATGAGTTAGTAGACGGTCGATTATTTAGAAGTTCAGCAGTAAATAACAATGTTGATAATGAGAAAGAAATAGATAGACATAAAACTGCCATTGTAAGACATGAGTTATCAGCTCCGATGAAAACCCTCGCTAAAAATGGTTTCTTATCAGGTGAATATTCAATATTTGATTATGGCTGCGGTAGAGGTGATGACCTAAGAGAGCTAGAAGCACATGGTTTAGATGTACTTGGTTGGGATCCTAACTTTCGCCCTGATTCAGAAATAGTTAACTCCGATGTAGTTAACATTGGATTTGTAATTAATGTTATTGAAGATCAAGATGAAAGAATTGGTGCCGTTTTAGGTGCATGGGAAGCAACTGGAAAATTATTAGTTATTTCTGCAATGTTAGCTAATGAAAGTTACTTAGCTCAATTCACTCCGTATAAAGATGGAGTTATTACTTCAAGAAATACTTTCCAAAAATACTTTTCCCAAGCAGAGTTAAAGTCATATATTGAAAGAACACTTGATGAAGAGCCTATAGCCATATCTCCAGGTATATTTTATGTTTTTAAGGACAAAGAACTTGAGCAACATTTTCTTCAAAATAGGCATAAGCGAAGCTACCAGTGGCAACAACTTACAGAGCCTAAGCCTGTTAGTGAAGATCAAGCCAGAATACTCTTCACAAAGCACCAAGAACTCCTAGAATCTTTTTGGCTCAGTTGTCTAGCTTATGGACGTGCTCCTGCTGTTGAAGAGTTCAGCAGTAGTGAACAAATTAAAGAAGTCATTGGTTCAAATAAAAAGGCACTCAAGTTAGTAACAGATTGGTTTGGTCAAGAAGAGCTAGAACTTGCAGCAGCCATGCGGAAAGAAGATCTATTGATCTACTTTTCGTTAAGTCTGTTTGAAGGAAGAAAGTCTTACACCCACCTGCCTGATGATCTTAAAAGAGATATTAAAGTTTTTTTTGATACTCATAAAATAGCTTTACACCAAGCAAAAGAATTTTTATTCGACATTGCAAATACAGAGAGAATTACTACTGAGTGCATAAAAGCAAAAGAAGAATTACCTGCATCTAAGCTCGCTTTAGAAAATGGTCAACCTCACTCACTCACATTACATAAAAATTTTATTGATGAGTTATCCCCACTTCTAAGGGTATATGTATACTCAGCACTTCAATTATACGGTGAGCTTGACGATATTCAGTTAGTTAAAATACATATAACTTCGGGAAAGGTAACTTTATTAGGATATGAAGGATTTGATGACTCACCTTTACCTCAACTTAAGGAAAGAGTAAAAATTAAGATGGCTGATCAAGACGTCGACTTCTTTGATTATATTAATGAAGGTAGACGGCCTGTATTATTAAATAAAATTGAATATATTGATGTTAGTTTTTCTGATTTTAAAAAGCAAAAGGCGTTTAATAAACGCCTTTTGAAAGAGATAAAATTATTCAGTGACAACCCCCATGTAACCGAGCAGTCACTAAACAATATAGTTTATGATTTAGGACTGACAATAAAAGGTTATAAGTTCATTAGCTAAACTAGGTTAAATTTAACCAATCACTCACTTCAGACCAAAGTAACTCGCAAATGTTATGAGTTCTTTTATCTATATCAAATTTACTCCAGCTTGGTTGCAGAACTATGGGAGTAAGAAAATCTAAGTAGTCCCCATTAATTAACTCCTTGACTGTTTTCTTCGGAATAGTAAACCCCTTCAATTTTGCACATTCAATGGCAGCATAAAGTTCTGTTTTATCACTTTGAAGAAAGCAGTTGAAATATACTTTCTTCTGATCCCAATTACTATTTGCTACAGCAGAATTTTCTTTTTGAGGTAACAATGTAAGATTACCAATAGTATTCACCGTGTGAATATCTTCATAAATGGCTGTATCCCAAGTACTAGCTTTATTAATACTTTGAGGCGCTACATGCTCAATTGAAAAAGATCTTTTAGAATTCCACACTTCAAGACTCATAAACTCATTAAAGTTAGTTCGAGCTTTTTTCACTAGTTTTTCATCTTTCGAGTCCCAAATAGTTTTATGGTTTGCCAATAGTAAAAACATTTTTGCTATTGGACCTGACGCTCCATAAACATTTGCTACTTTAGCGAACTTATACCAACCGTTAAATGAATCTAGTCCTTTAGCCTCAAGGTGCTTATGGAGAACATGGCATATCTCTAAGTACGATGGTAAATTCTCATTTTGGTAACTAACTGGGCTGTGCAGTGCCTCGACCTTTATTTTCTTTTTCTTTTTATAGCCATAACACATAATTTCACGATACACACCGTCTATGCCCTTTGTTCCTCCAAAAGCCGTTCGCCACAATAGCGTAAAAGCCGTTAGTGCCTTTATTACATTAGAAAACTGTTCAAAACTCGAACTCCTCAATGCTTCGCTATAGTATCGGGTCAATATGGGAATAGTTAAAGTTTTTTTGGCACTCCTTAAAAATTCGCTGCATGTAAGTACGATATCTCTATCCGGGTAACTTTTCAGTTGATCTTCTAAGTTATCATTGTCCCAAATAACTATTTTGAAACGTACTAGTTCATCAAGCCTCGCCACCAGCAGAGTCACTTCTTGCTCTGTAGAAATAGTGCTTATTTGGTCTCGTAAGTATTTTCGCTGTACAGATAAACTGGTGCCAGAATCTTTTCCTGAATGTAATAGAGCCAAATCATGGACTAAATCTTGGCTTTCTTTCTGCTTCTTATTTTCACCTTTTAATTCGATATACTTTTCTATAGAGTCTAGATGTTTTTTGCTGCCTGAATGAAGATATGCTTTGTTATTGTCTTTAATCTTATTGATAAAATCTATTAGTTTTGGTCTAAATGTTTCTATTGCCGTTAATGGTTCACCGGTAGTATTCAAAGACTCAAAAACATCAAAGGCATACTTTTCTGAAGCTACTACTTTGGTCAATACAACTTTATCCATAATGTATTTCGAAAAAATCATTGAAAAAAGTACATTTTCATCAACCTTCGATAAGTCTTTTAACTTAAACTCATCTATTTCACTAAGATCATCCATATAAATAAACAATTCCTTTTGAATATTTGTATTTAAGAATTGCTTTATAACATCTCCAATAAATAAGGATTCGTGATCATTATACAAGTTGCCCGCTTGATCGAGTAACGATTTGATATACTCTAAACGTGAATTTAGTTCTTCATATTCTTTACATTCATTTTCATTTTCATTTTTTTCATATTCAAGTTTGAACGAAAAGGCATCACTAACCTTGTTATTTAAATGAATCGCATAATTGTTCAATAGAGCCGCTACTGCTGAGTTGTATACACATGAATACTCATCACTTGCCCAATTATCAGTATCCCTAATAATTACAGGTTGCAAGTCAAATGCATCATCAGATATACCTTGCTCTTCAAATAAACACTTCTTAAGTTTTTGGAGGTTCTTTATTGCTTCCCTTTGAAATCCTTTATCATCTAAAGATTTTCCTAATGTACCTGAATTAACCCTAATATTTTCATGTAGTATCGCTAAAATTAGAACTATTGTTGTTAGACGTTGCTGACCATCTACGATTGATAAGGCATTGCTTGGCATTGAAGAGTTTACTTTCAAAGGGGTAACTATAAATGTACCTAAGAAGGATAAAGTGTCATTATCGTTACTAAGCTCTTTAATACCGTAACTAATATCTTCAATAAGTCTAAATATATTACTCTCTTTCCAACTATAATTTCTTTGGTAACTTGGTATTTGATAAGCTGTGCCCGCTCGACTTAGTGTTGATAGCACACTTTGAGATTCTGCTTCAAAAATTTCTTTAATACTATTTTCCAAAATTTACTCCTTAATTATTCTTATAACTTCACTGTGTCTACCTGGAATATAGATTTCTATTTCATTACTGGCATATAGTTTTAGGTATTCATAAAACATAGCTTGAATATCCTTTATATCCTGGCGATATGGTGCTGGATCGTCAGCTAATGCAACATGCTTGATATTTGACCAAACCCTAAATCCCTTTTTCCTGTGTGTTCAAGCAAAGTCGTTTTTAACCAATGATATGCTTTAGAGCCTTTAAATAATGATTGAGCATATTCAAAATTAGATTTATTCGACTCAATAATGGCGAATTCAAGGGAAGGGTTTATCTGATAAATACCACATGCCTCACCAGGTTTAGTGAATGGAAAATCAGAGACAAATAAATCTTTAATCTTTGGCATAATATCTTCAGGCCAATTTTCCGGCACGTCGGGTACTTTGGAAAGGGTTAGGTCATCAATAAAGTCTTGCATCATATCTAATCGATCTAAAGTTAACTCAACCGAAGTATTTATTATTTTATCAATAAAAGCTTTTGATTCATCACTTGGAGCGACTCTTGTGCAGGCTTCAAGATTACACTCTTCAATTAGAGCTAGACCTTTCCCTGTCATATTTGCACTACCTGTAAATATCAAATCGTTATCAATTTGATAAATTTTCGCATGTAAATTTGAAAGAGCTTTAACACAAAATCCAGATATTACGCTTTGTCGAATTGCTTCAAGGTTGCTAGCCCCATCAATAAAATCTTTGGGCAAGAACCTACCCACTAATGTTATTTTAGGTAAATTCAGTTTAGTTAACCCACAAAGCCAAGTATAAGCAGGCTTTGTGATAAAGGCGGATATAATCCTAACTTCTGTGGAGTTAGGGATACATGACTCTAACTTAATTGTCAGTTCTTTATTTGAAATTAAGCTACTCATATATGCCTAGTGACTTGCTTGATAATATTAGAAATCATCAAGATCATCATCAGATGGATCTTCAAGAAATTCACTAATTACACGGCCCCATTCACGGCGTATTGAATTTAAATAATTTAAACGCTTTTCATCTGAAGTCTCATTCATAACACGAGCAAAACCCGCAATAGTTGTTTGCATAACTTCAAGTTCATCGTCATCGAGCTTATTAAGTAACTTCTTATAAAATACATGATTTGTATTAAACAATACAAGAGTTAACCCTTTGCTGGTGGAAACGTCAAAAAAGGCTTCAGAATCTCTTGCTACATCCTCGATTAAGAAACGGTTACCCGTAAGAATTAATCGTTCAGCTTTTTCTTCTGCTTCAACCTGACTCATTCCTCCAGATTTCTTAAGGTGCTCTACTACATCATCCTTGTTTAGTTCTTCTTTCAATGTGTCAGTTTGATGTCCATGCATTTCTCTGTGTGCAGATCCTTGAGTTGCTTTACTTGCTGCGCCTTCAGCAACAGTTTTAGCTTCTCCTGTAACTTTAACACCCTTTCCTTCTACCTTTATAATTCCTAATGATTTAGTTAATGCTGATACTTGTTTTTTAATAACACTAACCACTTTGAGAACTTGCAATAGTGAATCTGAATTTTCCTCTAAGTCTCTAAGATACTCCTGCTCTGAATCAAACCCAGCTTGTGAGCTGATAGAGTTCATATCATAAGGTATCAATTTAACGGCATCTTGTTTGTTATTAGTGACACCAAAAACGGAATCAAGACTTGGAGTAAATGATACTTCAATGCCTATAAAGCGGCCTTTACTTTCGCGTAATGCTGAGGTGAGAAAAGAATCCCTTAGAACAAGTTCACGGTTTGCTCTGACAATTGAAACACCGACATTTTTCTTACAGTGTTTACCCCAAGAAGTACTACCTAGGTTACTTCTTGTATTTTTGAGTATTTTATCGGCTATATTTTTCTTAACCATTGATGTTGTTATAACTACATCAGCTCGCTTGGGAACACCTGCTTCATCAATATACTCAACCGAAACAACTTCTTCATCCATCATTTCGAAAAAAGCTTCATTTTTGTAATTTCCTGGTAATTCAGGAAATGAAGTATTCTTCTTAAGGTACATAGGGTCATTGGCTTTAAATGTATCTTTATCATAAACATCTAGACAGTCATCACTTGACTGTCTATATGTAATACTATCTATTTTAATATTGTCATTACAAATAAAGTTACGATACATTCGGCCTACTAGATGCTCACAATGACGATAAATTGATTTTCCTGTTTTCCAACTTAATCTATCTAATTTTGACCAAATGACGAGGGTACCTGAATCTGGCCTTTTATTAAAAAATGCCTTTTCGTATTTAGTAGGTATTTGACTAATTACAGCCATTGGTACCTCTTCTAAAACCCCCTCTTTCATCTCATCAACGTCTAGATAAGTATAATGCGGCTCACCTCCGCTCTGCCAACTCCACACTTCAACTCTTTTACATTGCGATATAGAAGAGTTAGGTAAGCCCATACCAAACTTTCCCATTCCAGAACTATCATTACGGTGAGTCCCACCTCCAAATTGCATCGCAACTCGTAAGGTTTCAGCATCCATACCATTACCGTTATCCCATAAGGAGATTTCTGATACTGTATAGTTTTTCTTTTTAGCTATTTGTTTCTCAATAAAACCGACTTCTACTCTCGTCGCTTTTGCTTGCAAGCTATTATCAATTAATTCGGCAAGAGCATATGCGGTATTGTTGTAACCATTATCCCTTAACGATTCTATTACTGTTGATGCACTTAAAAATCTATTGCTCATTTTGCTTCCTCATTTGATACCCACATATCATTCCAATATTCAAAAGCGATATTTATGCTTTGAAATTCAGGAATGTCATCCATAACTGTATAAATATTACATTCTTTGTTGCCGCCACTTTTAAAGCCTCTCATTGCTCTACCTGCCATTTGTAGGTATTGCACTAAAGAGTTCATAGGTTTTGCAATTACTACGACATTTGTTTTAGGTGCGTCAAAGCCAGCAGTTAGTACGTTGAAGTTAACTAATACTTGTAGTTTTCCTTCTTTATATTGTTTTATCTTCGCTCTTCGACTCTCGATTGAATCATTTTTACTATCAACAGATGCGGCTTTAATACCTCGATAAGCTAAAGCTGTAGCTAAATTGATTCCATGCTCTACATTACATGCGAAAACAATTATTTGAGCATTACGTTCACATTCTGTAATTACGGTATTAATGATTATTTTATTACGTTCGACATTATTTGCTAACGCTTTCATTGTTTCCGAGCCACCAGAGTCTCTTAACTCATAGGCTGAAATACCTGAATGATCATAATTTAATGATTTGAAATTTGCTTTAGCTAAATATCCATTTTCTACTAGGTAGTCTATTGGTGATAAATACCCAGAAATTTTCATAGATATTTTATTATTATAAAAGAAGTCTGCTAACTTCTTATCTTCATCGGATAACCCTTCTGCCGAATAACTTCTGCCAGGTGTCGCCGTAAGGCCGATAAGATCAGCAGTGAAGTCATCCCCAGAAATGAAGTCGTTAACTACTTCACAAAATTTTGGTGCTATGGCCTTGTGAGCTTCGTCAAAAATAACCATAGTGACTGACTTTCTTAATTCTTTATAAAGAAGTTGTAACTTTCTAGTGTCATTTTCTCTCAAGCTTAAAAATTTGTGCAGTCCGCCCACAACAAAACCTGAATCAATTCCTCCCAGGCTTTCGTTTGAATTTGAATAAAATCCGTATATAGATGTCGCTCTATTGCCTAGAGATTGCCATGATTTTTTAAACTCAGCATATGCTTGACTACACAATTCTTCTCTATCTGCTAACCACAATACAACATTTGATTTATTCGCTCTTAAGTGCTCTGCGGCTATATTCATAGCTGTACGGGTTTTTCCTGCTCCTGTAGGCAAGTGAACTAAAACCCTATTTCGAGATGCTGAGGATAAAGAAGATAGAACGTCTTGAGAAATATCTTGCTGGTAGGGATATAAAGCGTAATTCGGTTCAACTCTAGAAATACTTTCAACTGCTGAATCATTACCATGTTCAGTTTCATAAACTTCTTGCAAACCAATTTTTACTGAGAATTTCAACAAGTTTTCAGATGACCAACTAATAGCCGCTCTATAATGCTTAGGTTGAACTTGATGAGTGGAAAGTTCGAATTCAGGAAATAACTCTACAAATAATTCTGGCTTCAACCGATCGATTAGTAGGGCGCGTAATTTATCATTAAATATAAATTCAACTTGTTTAGTACACGCAACGATACCCGCAAGCTTTTTTTTATTTAACTCTGCACTTTCAGATGAAACACTAACCGCAAAGTTTATTGATTCCTTAGGTAAAAAGGTGAGTAACTCGTCCTCTGAGAAGTTTGATAAAATTTGTTGTAACATAGGCATCCTTGTTAAAGCTAATATAAAACACGGTGTCCTTTCATGTTCATTTGAAAATCCAAAAACAAAAGTACACTTAAATAATACTGAATAAAATCATCAGCTATTATGCAAATATTTCAATTTCAGTTTATTGGTATATATTAAATAATTCAATACAAATATAATTTAAATCAAATATTTACACTTTTATTGCAATACCATTTATTCATCCAACTCGTTGCTGTTTAAATATACAGCTCAATTGAAAATTTATCTTTATTCGGCAAGCAAAAAGCTATACTATTGCCTCTGGACAATTTCTCCAGAGGCAGAGCGAAATGGAAGCAAAGTTTACCGGGCACGACACTTTTCCTTTACGATATGGTTGGTTGTACAAAGCCGCTAACTACTTAAAAACAAATGATAAATTCCCTAGTTCAGATGATAAAGGGGAAATTAGAAATGCGATCATTAATTTTGGTGTTGGTAAAAACATGGTTAAAGCCATTAAATATTGGGCTGAATATACTCAAATAATCGATACGACTAAAAATGCTGGGCGTGTGATCAAGCATGAAATGACTGCTGAAGGTAAATATTTGTTTGGCAATAAAGACTGTGAAGGAAAAGATCCCTATTTGGAGCAAGTAGCTTCAATTTGGCTTCTTCATTTCTGGCTTAACTTTAATGATAATTATCTAACTGCATATCGCTATTTTTTCAATTACTCTAATGTACAGCATTTCGAAAAAACTAAGCTAGTAGTTGATTGTACTGAGTCAGCTAAAAAATTAGTAACTAATGAAATTGGAAATGAGAGTACGCTTAAAAAAGATATCGATTGCTTTCTAAATACCTACTGTAAAAAGTTTAAAAGCACTGCCGCTAAGAAAAAATTAACAATAGATGAAGATCACTTCACATCCCCTCTATCTGAGTTGAATCTAATTCAAGATAATGGTGGTGGCTTTTATGTAAGTGACTTAGTTGAACGTCCTGAACTGCCTATTCAGATTTTTATCTATGCGTTAATTCGCTTCACTAAGCTAGAAACTCAAGACTCTAATATTAATAGTATTGATTTTGAGTCATTGTTAACTAAACCTTTTTCTCCTGGGCGTATCTTTAGGTTATCAGAAAGTGGTTTAGGTCAAAAACTAGATGAAGCACAAGTGTTTTCTGAAGGTGAAATATCATGGATTGATTCACTTGGTCTAAGACAAGTAAAAGTTGAAACTACTTCAATGAATTCTCCGGACAGCTACTTAGATAAATTTTACGGCAATATTTAATATGACTTCTTTACCTATAAACATTAATCAACGCTATAAAAGCTCCACTAGAATTGATAGCGAACTGTCTGATTTCAAACATTTTATTGATGATTTCATTCTACATGGTACTGCTGTAAATATTCTTGATACATTAAGTCGTGATTTTGCAGGAAGTGAACAAAGGGCTTATACCTTAACCGGTCCATATGGCTCCGGTAAATCAACTCTTGCTTTATATTTATCTAGCCTTTTGTCTTCAAACAAAAAAGAACGTATCTATGCTACTAAGAAGTTTGAAAAAGCGAATGGTTTACTAGACGGGTTTACTAGCCGTTTTAATGTAAAAAGTGGTTGGAAAGTGGTTAAACATGTTTGTGGACTTGAAGCTCCTGCAAATGCAATTTTAGCCAGTTTATATACCTCTTATAATATTGACTTTGATATTGATGAAATTAGACATTTTAGTGATGAGCAATGTCTTAAAGAAATCAAATCAACCTTAGCTATCAAAGATAAGGCTGATGGTGTATTAATTCTTATTGATGAAATGGGTAAGGCTTTAGACTTTCAATCTCGATCAAATAAAGATTTATACCTATTTCAATCTTTAGCGGATATTGCTCAACAAGCTAAAACTTCTGTTATGTTGATCGGTTTTTTACATCAGTCATTTTCAGATTATGCAAAGAATAAGGACGTAAAATCTCAAAAAGAATGGGCAAAAGTACAAGGTAGATATCGAGACTTAAGTTTTAACCCCTCAATCGATGAATCTCTAGTTTTAGTCGGAGATTCAATCACTAAAAGTCCTGAGATCACTAAGTCGTTAGAAACCAAGTATAAGAACTTAGTTACCCGTGTTTCTATGTCGTTCGAAAAGCAAGATCGAAATGCTGATGCCTTACTAAATACTTTACCCTTAGATCCGGTTGTTAGCTTATTGCTCGGCCCCATATCAAGACGTCGCTTTTCACAGAATGAACGTAGTTTATTCGGGTTTTTAGCTTCGCATGAAAAATTAGGCTTTAGAGAGTTCCTGACTGAAAGTTATTCAGATAATGCACCTGAGCTATCCCTATATCAACCAGAGCTTTTGTGGGATTACTTACACTTTAATCTACATCACCTAATTATTACCTCTAGCGATAGTAAAGCATGGTTAGAAGGTTGTGATGCTATTTATAGGGCTAGTAACAACGATGAAGGGACTGATTTACATGTATCCATAACCAAGATTGTTGCTCTGCTAACTATTTTTGGGTTTCACCATCATTTATATGCATATAAAAATTTCATTCAAACATATTTTGTTGCAAGAGGTGTTACTGAAAGTGAAGTTACGCAAGCCATAGCTGATCTAGAAAGATGGACTGTCGTAATTTTTAGGCAAAGATACGATGCTTTGTTTATTTTTCAAGGCAGTGATATCGATATTAACAATCTGGTATTAGAACGAATTGAATCTGTTAGCCAAGGTGTTGATTGGACAAATGTTTGTGATATTACTCAAAATATTTTAGCTTCAACTCATTATCACAAAACCGGCACTATGAGATGGGCAAATACCTTACTTGTTAATAAGTTGGATTCAACATTAATAGATTCTTTCAAAAATGAACCATTAACAGGTAATGCTTTCCTACGTTTTTTACTACCTGCTAGTCCAAGTATTTCAGAGGAGCTTGCTAAGCTAACTGATGAAGTTCCTTACACTGTAATAGGAAATATTTCTTCATTAGATAGTTTAAAATCCGTAGCCATTGAATTTATTGCTTTAACGCAGATAGAAAATGAAGAAGAAAAAATCAATCATGACCTCATTGCTAAAGCTGAGTTAGCAAACAGAATAAAATTTGCGCAACAGGGCATCGATAAAGAATTAGGCTTAGCCTTTAGTAAAGCGCAATGGACATATTTGGGCAAAAAATTGCATCACTCACCTCTCTCTGTCATTGCATCAACAGTAGCGGATGAAATATTCCATTCGTCACCAGAAGTTATAAATGAGTTGGTGAATAGATCAAAGCCTTCTGGTAGTGCAAATAGTGCTATTCGTAAATTGATGAATGCGATGTTAGAGCATGGAGATAAGGAAGACTTAGGCTTTGACAGCAACTCCTTTCCTCCTGAAAAAGGCATTTATTTATCATGCATAAAAAGCAAAGGCTGGCACTGCCAAACAGATGAAGGTTTTGTATTTCCTGGGCAATGGAGCCATGAGGCAATAAAAGCTGACCCCAAAATGCACGCATTATGGAAAGATGGTGTAGATTTCATTAAATCTAGCAATGAGATGATTACTCTTGATTCTCTATATAATAGATGGATGAGGCCACCCTTTGGTCTTACTTCAGGTTTATGTCGCTTATATGGTTTAGCATTACTTAAGTCTTTAGAAGGTCACGTAGCTTTTTACGACTTAGACTCAACAAAGCAATTTATATTTATACCTGAATTAGATGAAGAATTAGTAACTAAAATCTATAAGCACCCAACCGAGGCAGGAGTTCGGTATTTTGAAATATCAGAAATTCAAACTCATTTATTAGATACACTAGCAAAAGCAACTATTGGTGAACTTAAAACTGACGATACTGTTTTAAGTATTGCCAAACATATAGTTAAAATTGTTCACACGCTTCCTGCCTGGGTTAAAAAAACTAGTGGTGAGAGCTTTATAAAAGGTAAAAATGCAAATGGCTTAACAAAAGCAGCTAGAGCTTTTCGCAATAGAGTTATTGCTGCTAATGATCCATACAAATTAATTCTCGTTGATTTACCTAATATTTTCGAACTAAAAAAGAACGAAAGTGATTTAGATGAAAAGCTTGGTCATTGCTTGAAAACTGCCATTGAAGATTTATCAGCCCAGCACGATATGCTTTTATCTGGTTTTAAACAAATAATCTTAAGTAGCTTATCGGCTAATTTTGACAAGAATTTAAAAGCCCGTTGTAAGTTAATTGTAGAAATGGCTCAAAGACCAAATGTTAAAGAACTTGCTTCTAGACTTATTAAATTTATAGATGGAAAAGGAACTTTTGAGCTAGTGATAAACCTTGCTACGGGAGTTCCTGAACGAAATTGGACCGATAAACACTTGAGAAGTGGCTTAGATGAATTACAGAACTTGTGCACTCAATTTTTGAGGATTGAGTCCTTCGGTAAGATTGATACAAACCATGTAACACAGGCACTTTCATTCATGACTAAAGATAAGAATGGAAATCATAAATCATTTGAAGGGTTTACTAAATTTGGATTAGAAGATGATACGGATGTCAAATCGGCAATCAATACTATTAAAACATCTATCGCTGAAATGCCAAGAGAGAAGCAATTAGCGACCTTAACTAATTTACTTTCTTCATTGATGGAACAGTCAGAAGTGGAAGCTAGTTATGAGTAAAAAAATTAAACATGTTTTAGGATTGTCTGGCGGGAAAGATAGTAGTGCTTTAGCCTTATATGTAAAGGAAACTCAGCCAGATCTTGAAATAGAGTACTTCTTTACCGATACGGGATATGAATTACCAGAAACTAATGAATTTATCGATCAACTAGAAGAGAAACTTGGTTATATACATAGATTAAATACTCGTTCATTAAATAATATTGAAGGTAGAGGTGAAAAAGATTTTTCTAACCTACTGAAAGAGCATGGGAACTATTTACCATCGCAACGTGACCGCTGGTGTACGGTACAAATGAAGTTAAAACCATTCGAAAGGTGGGTCGATAGCTTTATTAGTGAAGGGTATGAAGTATATAACTATGTTGGCATTCGTGCTGATGAGCCGGAGCGTTCAGGTTTTATGGTAATTGAAAAGCCTATTACTTCAATTTTTCCATTCCGAGAAGGTGGCATAGTAAGAAGTGATATAGAAAATATACTTCAACGAAATGGATTAGAGCTACCTGCTTATTATCAATGGCGCTCACGTTCGGGTTGTACATTCTGTTTTTATCAAAGAAAGATTGAATGGTTAAAGTTAATGGAAAAGCATCCAGACTTATATGAAGAAGCAAAAAAATTCGAAAAAGGGGATGAAACAAACACCACTGTAGGTGAAAAATTCTATTGGATGGGCAAAGGTGAACCGCTAAGTACTTTAGAAGACCCTGTTGTACAACAGAGAATAAGAGACAACCATGAAAAAAAAGTTGCCCGTTTTAACAAGAAAAAGCGTCGAAATGCTTTACTTGGAGATATAGAAGGTACTTGTGAGTTTGGTGAACTTGACGATATTTATGATGAAGCTGAAGGCGGTGGAGCCTGTGTAACTTGCTATAAATAATGTGTTTTTCACGTTATAAATTAAGCGACTATTGAGTCGCTTTTTTTATGGCTGCTACTAACTTATCAAGATCAGAAAACTTTAAATCTAATGGGAAGCTTAAACGTAATGTTCTTTCCGCCTTTTCTCTAGTTAAACCTAATGCAGTTAAAACATGAGAAGCCTCTATTTCCTTTGAAGAACAAGCTGAGCCTTGAGCAAGACAATAATAATTTTCATATTCACGAATCAATAAAGAAGTATCTGTAGATGGTAATGTAAGAGAAATACAGCTAGGGAGATTGGTAGCTTTACCATTTATTTCATATGGCACTTTATGTTCTGATAACAATTCCAATAGGTAATGTTTGACATTTTTTAATGTAAATTCTTTATAGTATTTAGGAAATACCTCTATTGCTTTACCGAACCCCGCTATAAGAGGAGCAGCAACAGTTCCCCCTCTCAGACCATCTTCTTGACCAGCCCCATGAATCACAGGCATTAAGTGTCTTTTACGTAAATCACGAATATAAATAGCACCGATGCCCTTTGGCCCGCCAATCTTATGAGCAGAGAATGACATTACATCAACATTTAAATCGTCTATATCGATAGAAACTTTTTTGAAACTTTGAGCAGCATCACTATGAAATAAAACACCTGCATCGAAGCAGGCCTGACCAATATCACTAATAGGATTAATCGTGCCTAATTCATTATTTACATGCATTACAGAAACTAAAGCTGTATCTGCTCTTATTGCTTTTGTAATAGAATCAACATTAATGATCCCATCTTTATTTGGCTTAACATATGTAATTTCGTACCCAAGAGATTCTAAATAATCACAAATAGCAAACACACACTTATGCTCTATTTGTGTTGTTACAATATGTTTTTTATCTTTTGAAATTTCGCCCCCTAAAAGTAGGCTTTTAAAAGCAATATTATTAGATTCTGTAGCACCGCTAGTAAAAATAATTTCACTAGGATATGCCCCTATTTCATCTGCTAATTGCTCTCGAACTTTATTAATTTCATCCCAGACTTGCTCACCTAACAAATGGCTAGAAGCAGAATTGGCATATAGTGAATCAAAAGCCTCAGATAAGGATTGTTTCACTTCAGGTAATAAAGGATATGATGCGACAGTATCTAAATAAATCATTAGCTATTTCGTAGTATTGGCATTAGTAAAACTTCCCTCTATTGTCTTGAACAAGAAGACAATCGTTAAATAACAGGATAACACGGTTCACCCCAAATCAGTTCTGCATTATATCAATAATAAATGGTATAACTTTCTTTAAAATTTGATAACCATGATGTAACAACAGGGAGTTTCTATTAATTGGTCAAAGCGAGAATCAAGTGAATATTTCAAAAGCTCAAAATTAACATTTAACGATTTTTTAAGGAATAAAAGGTTTCTCAGATCCATATTTTACCTATTAGATAAAATACTGTTTGTGACCAGTCCTAATGAAGGTTTCTAGTCTAATTAAACATTATACAAAGGAATAATATTAATCTATATCATTCAATCAACGGGCTAACTAATTTAGCAATTATACCAAGTGCTTCCCGCCTTTCATCTAAATAATCATAACGATCATAAATACCTTCAACGCCTTTTAATTTGTGGTTTAAACAACGTTCGGCAACATGTCCTAGCACTCCTTCTTTAGCCAGCAAACTACGACACGTTCTACGCAGATCATGAACCGTAAAATGTGGCACTGCCATTTTTTCTTGACGAAATAATTTTTGAATAGCCGCATTAATGGTATCAGGACTAATATGACCAAAGCGTATGCTGGCTCTACGGTTAGGAAAAACAAATTCAGAGCCGTAGGCACGAATTTTAAGCTCTTTTAACCATTCCATAACAATAGGTGCCAATGGCACAGAAATACCTTTACCTGTTTTGCTGCGCTCTTCTGGTATATGCCAAAGGGTCTTATCAAAATCAAACTCTTGCCATTTTGCGGCAATAAGCTCTCCTTTACGAATACCTAAACATAATAACAAAGCCACGGTTAACTAGTTTTCACGGGTAAATTGATTATTATTTTCACGAAAGCACTTAAAAACTAGGCTTAATTCATCAATGGACAACGCTCTACTACGACTTTTTTCTACACCGCCAGCATCACTCAGGGTAAATGCTTCCGCTGGATTTGAGGGCCGTAAATCAAGTTTTATTGAATGACGAAACAGTTGTTTACAGTACATCAAACAGTCATTAGCTATGGTTGGGCGATTGCTTTCTGCAATTTTGTTGATGATTGCTCTAATATCACGTGGGGTTACTTGTTCAATGGCAAGCTCGCCAATTGAAGGGGCAATGTCTTTGGTATAAACACGACGAGGGATATTGGGATGTTTTAATCGTTTATCACATTCTTTAAGCCAATCTTGAGCAAGATCATTGACCGTTTTTAAATCAGGGGATTCATCGCGTTTTTTCTCCGCGATGGGATCAATGCCCTTTTTTACATCAACCTTAATTTGCGCCGCTTGAAACTTTGCATCGGCCAGTGATAAAGCCGGATATTTGCCAATAGTTACTTCACGTCTTTTTTTATGAATTGTATAACGTACTACCCAGTAACCAATGCTTTGATTGGCTATTCGTAAATACAAACCATTACCTATTGAATGACGGCCATGTTCACCTTGTTTTATTAATGCTTTTACTTGTTTATCATTCATTTCATTTCAACTTCAATAGGTTAGTTCGAAAGTGGTGACATAAAGTTATATTTACATGGTAAAAACACTGGATTTTAAAATCGTGTCACCATTTATGTCACCACTATTCTGAAACAAAGCGCACCAAAGGTAAACATACAGAAAACAAAAAACCGCTAAACTAGCGGTTTTATTAGGAATTTAAACAACATGCAACAGTGTGAAACATTATTCGATATTTTGGATCTGCTCACGCATCTGCTCAATCAAAACCTTAAGCTCAACCGCAATATTAGTAATATCAGCATTAATAGATTTAGAACCCAATGTATTAGCTTCACGATTAAATTCCTGCATCATAAAATCAAGCCGACGACCTTGAGCGCCGCCTTTTTTTAAGATATTTCGTGTTTCTTTAACATGGCTGAATAGGCGGTCAATTTCTTCATCAACGTCCATTTTTTGTGCCAGTAGTACCAGCTCTTGTTCTACTCTGGTTGAGTCAAGATCTATGTTTGCGTCTGCAAATTTGTCGGTAATTCGGGTACGTTGCCATTGGATGATTTCCGGCATGTGCGCTTTTACTTTATCTGACTCTGTAACAATGCTGTCAAGACGTTGTTCAATTAATACTTTTAAATTTGAGCCTTCGCTGGCTCTGGCGGTTATAAACTCTTTCAGGGCAATATCAAAGCCTTTAAGTATATCGGCTTGAATAGTATCCATATCGGATTCTTCAGCTTCCATCACTCCCGGCCAGCGCATAATATC
>JABSSK010000390.1 GCA_013214265.1 Saprospiraceae bacterium
GCTATGGTACCGGTGGGGCTCTTACATCGTTGCCGCTTTATTGGTCCGCAGCCTTTTCTTTTTTTAGCATCCACCAGGTGGTTACTACGGATGCAATAGGTGCGAATAACAGCCCTTCCAGCATTACCTCCAGCACTAAAGCAATGGGGTAGTCAGCTAAAGACCATCCGTTGGGTAAGGCAAGTGTGCCATAAGCGGTAAGGCCAAGTAAAATACCTTTACGTGCAGCTACCGAAATACTTTTTGCTGCCACCGCAGGTTCTACCACCAGTCTGACAATTGCAGTAGTCATAATAGCAAACCAGATGAGGATTAAAATTGGATTTTGAATGGTTTCCGCAAATATATCCCTGATGCCAGCATCTTCTTGGATACGCTGGGAAAAGGGAATACCAAAGACAAATTGATAAGTAACATCAACGGCTAAATAGACAGCAAATACACTTAGGTATTTTAGAATTGTTGTTTTCATAGTAAAGAATTCGAGATTTAATTAGAAGGCGATAATCGTTTAAAAGATTCGCCACATTTACCTGATTGATAACTTTTCCGTGGATGATTATACAGACTTTATTGTTGCCTTATTAAGATAGTGGAACCTAACAATCTCTGCAATAGTATTCCGTAACACCAGTACTTTAAAGCCATTCCTTTCAGCAAGGGTAGTATCTGGTTTTGGAGATTCATGCGTATGGGGTTATCAAAGCATTGGTTAAACGGGTATGAAGATGTTATGCTGCTCGTTGCGCATGGGCCAGGTGTGGTCTTTGGTAAGGAACTATAATCATAAACGCTTTGTACCCTTTGCCTTGATTTATGATCGTAAAATGTCTTTTAGTTTTGGGGAATAAGCCCAAACGCGACAAACTTATCGATCAAAAAGTCAGCGTATCGACTAAATCCTAAATCGGTGAAGTGTACGCCGTCGACAGTACCCTCGTGATCGTCTCCGATAGCCCCATTACTGTTTATGTAAAAAATATGTTCTAGGTTTGCATCAAGCATTTTCTGGTATTCGGCTTTTAGGGCTGCGTTTTTTTTGTGGAGGTTTGTTTCTTCTTTTTTATCTAACGCAATGGGTTCATATAAAAAGTTTTCGACAAAAATAATGGGCGTTTCAGGTCGCTTTTTACGAATGGTTTTCACTAAAGGGATGGTCCGGTCTCTTACCTGATCAGCAGTCATATTGGGTAAGCATTCAATGACATAGAATAACGGGTCTGATTCCGCAATCAACTCGTTGATGGGTTGCTCCATTCGTCCATTACCACTGAATCCAAAGTTGATACAATCGATATTCAGTTTTCGGGAAATAATATTAGTGTGGGCCATTCCAGGTCGGGAGGCACATCCTCCCTGCGTGATACTTGTTCCATAAAATATTATAGGCTGACCGTTTTGATTATCGGGTTTTTCTATAGTGCTCGTGTTGTCAACCCCAATTTCGAGGTGCTGGATATCATCATACAAAGGGAGGAATAGTTTGTAGGTTCGGGTTTCGGCTGGCATGTTTTTGATGAGCTGGTATTCATTGTTGAAGCCAGTGGGTCGGGCAGTATTAAGGTATTGCCATTGTCCATCGTTGTCAAAATACAAGTCGAGACCTTTAATACCTGTTTCTGCCATATGATTCATGGTGTTATTATGTCGGACGGTCCACTTCACGCTGATACTGGTGGAATTGGAAATGAATTTGATGGACAACCCTGCGGATGCTCTGGATAATTCCCATACAGGTTCTCGGACTTTTTCTTTGTAAGAAAGCGGAAGCCTATCGTAAGGGTTTTCTTTCAGCGAATCAGGAATGTCTGTTCCTTCCAAAGTGAAAAAGTCAGCACCATAATAAATGACTGTACTGGAAGGTTGGGCTTCCCCCACAACGGGCATATTAAGCCAATTAAAGAGGAATAAAAAAAAATAGACGTAAGCTGATAATTTTATTGGCACCATGGCGTCTCTATTCATGTAATTTGAATATAATCAATTTCTGCCGGAATAAGTCTGGGGGTCCTGTGGTGTTCATGTTTTATTTTATTACTGGGAGTATAGAATTTACGTTGGGGCATACGTATTTCCTGTCTGAGATGGCTAAATGCTTTTGTGTTTCGGTGCTATTGATGCAATAGTGCGTTTACCCGTTTCAATAGGCTAGAATCTTTTTTATAATATCAGGTAGGGTTAGTCAAAGCCTGCACACCCATCAAATCTGGTAGATGTAAATCATGAGAATATTGCCATGATATAAGTTATATCATATGCGGAGTGCTGTATTGATATCATCATCAGTATTTTTTTAAAATAAACCTTATTTGTCAGGTTTATTGGAATCACGTAGATGCCTTTCCAAAAAAGCTTCGGCTGTTTCTCCTTTAGTATTGTTGATACCCAAGGCTACAATATTGGCAATAACTTCAGGGATTTTTGCTTTTAAAGCGGTATCGTACAAAGTACGTGCGTGGAAAGAATGGTGTAATAAATCCTGGCTAGGGTGGATGGCTTTCGAATTATTATAGATGTAAACTGGTGGATCGTCACTACTCATGTGATACAGCATATCTACGTCCTGTCGATATTGAATAAGGGTCGAATCGTGAAGGATATGGTAGATGGAATCAATGCCACCGTAAAAGCTAGAGTAGCGATCAAATTGGATGAGCATGGACATGCTATCTAAGGTAAAGTGATGGTCTTGCCCGTCAAAATTATGGTACACTTCTGTTTCCCATTTGTATAAATCATAAGTAGCCTGGCTCCCTCGCGTGGAGACAGCACATACCCTAGTTGATTGACGAAGTACCGGATCGCTGGCCTTGGGGTTGGCCATATCTGCACGTGTTGCTAACCATAGGCTGGTGCCAGCACCAGCCGAGCCACCTCTCAGAGCGATTTTTGCTGGATTTATAAAAAGGTCATCTGCGTAATAGCGCATGAACTGGAGGGCACGTTTGGCATCATGGAGGGGTTTTATTACACCCATAGTGTCGGTGGGGCCATACCTAGGCAGTAAGCGGTATCCGATACTAGCAAATGCAATACCTCTTTCGAGGAAATATTGAATAGAAGCTTGGCCCCCCGGGTTGCTTAATACATCGTTTCGCGAACCTCCCTGGAAACCACCTCCATGGATGTGTATGACCAAAGGGTAAGGTCCGACAGTATCTGGTAGAAATAGATGGAATGCTTGCTGATCAGGTTCTATCGTATCGTAAGAGATATCAAGTGCATACATGGGGTTTGGACTATCAATACCGTAATTGGAAGGGATAGGCTTAAATTCTGGCTTTATATCGTTCGGGACATATTCTTTTCTGGCTGGTTTTTGTTGTTTGGACATCACCTCATGAGTTAGCTCTGCTTTATCCATATTGCGGTCATACTTCATATGCATTGTGGAGACATAAGCGTACTTCAATAAGAAATTAGATCCAGCCGTAGCGTTTTGTTGATGTGGTGGTATGGTCCCATTGCTAGTGTGGTCCGTCATAGTCATACCTGATGAGAGCATTAAAGATGATACAAATGTTAGGAAGAGCAGGTTGCTGATGGTAAGTATCCATTTGTGCATTGATCAATTATTTTTGCCTATGATTTCATTTCCATAAAAGAGCCTGTAGATTATTTCAACTATTGGACTCTACAATGGAAGATCAATATTTTTTGATATACACTCAACTATTTTGTGCTTTGCTTACCTAGAAGCCTTTAGTTGAAGGCTGTTCTTACAAACGCATATTTCTTTGCATGAAGTGAAATACTGAAGTCGATTGGTTGGAGATGACATTTATGCTTAGGATGTAAGAGATGGGAAAAAGATCATGACATAATCAACCCGATGGCGAAGCAAATCGCCATCGGGTTGATTGGAACCGTATTTCTGATAGACTTATATGCCGAGGGTTGTGTTGTATTCCGGTTCGGCCATACTCTAACGTGGTAGTATGCTCAAGTTATGTCATATACAACTCGTTGCTGTTTTAGTATGATTGTAGATGACTTGGTCGTGAAGCCATTCTTTTCAATGGTGGTGCAAATTGAGTCAGTGTAATGTCCTTGACGGCTACTTTATACTCTTCAAGCGTTGGGGTTCGGCCAAGAATGGCAGAAAGCACTACGACCGGAGTGGATGCCAAGAGGGATTCTCCTTTTTTGCGGTCGGAGTCTTTTACAACACGTCCTTGAAAGAGTCTGGTAGATGTTGCCAGAACAGTGTCTCCTTTTTCTGCTTTTTCCTGGTTACCCATACAAAGGTTACAACCTGGGCGGTCTAAGTACATCATATTTTCATATTCTGTACGAGCTGTTTGTTTAGGCATTAAGTCATCAAATTCAAAG
>JABSSK010000391.1 GCA_013214265.1 Saprospiraceae bacterium
TAACGAGAAGGCTAGCAGCCCAACTCATCGGACGAACAAAAGTAAAGTTCGTTTTTCCCATAAGATTAAAGATTTGTAAGAAATTAGGTTAAATAAAAAATATGAAAGATTAAGAATAAAAGTGTGTTTATTAAATCCGCGTCAATGCCTTCAGTCGTCAAAATTTTTGGCTACGCGTGATTATTCACTTCTAATAAATTCAAAAAAAATTAATGTTTCGTTAACAGTTTGCTAAATACATACTGATTAACAGATCCGGAAGAATGACCAACTAGGATGGCACCACAAATAATTGTGAATCCCTTCAAGACCCAGTAGTCTTTGGATAGGGTAAGATGATAATTCATGGGATATGTTAGTTAGTAGTACTTAGTTTTTACTAAGCTGACTCATGCAACAAATATAGTAATCTTTTCTGACCGAACCATACCTTAATAAAGGTATTTTAAACAAGACTATTATTGTATGCAACTTTTATTAATCCTGCCGTATTACTTACACCGAGTTTTCTCATAATATTCTTACGATGGACACTAACAGTCTGGTCACTTATAAATAGTTCTTTTGCAATTTCTTTGTTACTAAATGCCTCGGTAATCAGATTCAATACCTCAAGTTCGCGTTTAGTCAGGTGGTATTTTCTAATAAACCTGTCCTCGAACGATGCCTGGCTGGGAATCATTTTTCCTGCTGATAGCTTAATTTGCTGCGATTTTATTTGGACGCCTGCTCCAACATAGGTTTTACCACTCAATACAGCTTGTATAGCCCCAAACAGAACCTCAGGTTTTTCTTTCTTCAACAAATATCCATCTGTGCCATTCCTAAAAGCCATTTTTACAATATTCGCATCATTATAACGACTAAAGACTAAAATATTAGGTTTAGCAGATACACTTCTAAGTGTTTTAATCACCTGTAAACCATCACATTGAGTCAGATTAAGATCTAAAATCAAAAGATCTGGCTTTTCCAAAGCCACATCTTTTAGCAAAGCTTTCCCATCTCGATGGGAGGCTATCACATTAATCTCACTAAACTTTTCTTCGAAGACTGATCGTAGTCCCTCAACAAATAAGGGTTGATCATCTGCAATGATTGTTCTAATCACTTTCATACATCAGTTTTTGGAATTACTTTTCAAGGGGATAAAATCAACTTTTACTTTACGCTGTTCTTATTTTAGAAAATGGAATGGTTAACCAACCACAAATTAACTGCATATCCTAGTAATAAGGATATACAGACATATTATATTGTTACTTCTTATATCTTTTTTAGGACTTAATGATAACGTTAACTAAAAGAATATGCCACGTTAGAACCTCAAGGGCTCGCATTAAGATTTATGAAGGGTAGAATTAAAATTAAAATACACAAAAAAACCGATAATAACAATCACCATACGTGCATAATAGTAAAATATAGAGGCTAACCCATATTTTTTCTAGGACATGGATTAGCAAGTCTTCTTAAACCAGAATGCTGACTTAAGAAATTATGCGGTAATAATCCATTTTAATCTGGACATGATTAGAACTGCTTTTACATTTAATGAATTGGATTATAACGTATCAGCAAGACGTGCCGCTTGGTCAATTGCCCTTTTTGCATCCAGTTCTTTAGCTTCATCGGCACCTCCAATTACGTATACTGTACATCCAGCTTGCTCAAGAGGAGTTTGTAGTTCACTTTGAGAAACCTGACCTGCACAGATAACTACATGGTCCACCTCAAGAAGCTTGACCTGATCTTCATGATGAATATGTAAACCTAATTCTGAAACCCGATCATAACGGACACCTGATAAAAAGTTAACGTTTTTATTTTTTAGTCGACTACGATGAATCCAACCGGTTGTCTTACCTAAATCAGCACCTAGCTTTTTTTGTGAACGCTGGCAGACAAAAATTTCCCGTTCGGGAGAGTGTACGGAGGGATTTTTTAATCCACCAGCTGACTGCATAGACATATCTATCCCCCATTCCTCAGCAAAAGCTTCCACTGTAGGAGCATCTGATTCTGCCTTTTCAGATAAGAATTCAGCCACATCAAAACCAATGCCGCCAGCTCCTATAATAGCCACACGCTTACCAACCTCAACCTTTTCCTGTAAAACATCCGTGTATCCCACTACATTAGGGAGATCAACACCCGGAAGATCAATTGCTCTGGGTTTTACCCCGGTAGCTAATATAACAGCAGCAAATTTTTCATCAATTACATCGGCCGCAGTTACCCATTGTCCTAGTTGTACATCCACCTTGTATTTTTCTAAATGCACCTTGAAGTAGCGAAGTGTCTCATAAAACTCTTCCTTACCTGGAATTTTTTTTGCCATATTGAACTGTCCACCCAATTCCTTCTGCCCTTCAAACAATTTGACTTGATGCCCCCTTTGCGCTAGATACATAGCGGCTGCCATACCTGCTGGTCCACCACCTATAACGCCATACCGTTTGGGTGTATCCGTTAATTTAAATGTAATCTCTGTCTCATAAGCGGCCTGGGGATTAACTAAGCAACTGGCCTGCTTACGCTTAAAAACATGATCCAAACAAGCCTGATTACAGGCAATACATGTATTGATCTCTTCTGATTTTTCTAATCTGGCTTTCTGGACGAAATGCGGATCGGCCAGAAAAGGGCGAGCCATTGAAATCATATCCGCATGCCCCTCGCGAAGAATAGACTCAGCTTTTTCTGGCGTATTAATTCGGTTTGTTGTAATTAACGGAATTTTAACCTCACCCATTAAACGTTGTGTAACCCAACTGAACCCACCTCTAGGAACCATGGTAGCAATTGTTGGGACTCTAGCTTCGTGCCAACCGATACCTGTATTTATGATGGTAGCACCAGCCGCCTCAATTTGCTTAGCTAAAGAAACCACTTCCTCCCAACTACTTCCGTCATGTACTAAATCAAGCATGGAAAGTCGGTAAATAATGATGAAGTCCTCTCCTACTGCTTCGCGTGTACGTCTTACAATTTCCACCGGAAATCGAGACCTACCTTTGAAATCGCCTCCCCATTCATCCTTACGTTTATTGGTTTTTTTTACGATGAACTGATTAATTAGATAACCCTCAGAACCCATAATTTCTACCCCATCATATCCGGCCTCTTTTGCGTAAGCAGCACACTGCACAAAGGCATCAATGGTTTTCTTAACCCCATTTTTGGTAAGTGCCCATGGCTTAAATGGAGAGATAGGTGCTTTGATCGCTGACGGAGCCACAGCTAATGGATGATACCCATACCTGCCCGCATGCAAGATTTGCATGCAAATCTTACCTCCTTCCGCGTGTACTGCCTTGGTTATAACTTGATGTTTCTTCGCTTCACTCAGCGTATTCATCTTAGCAGAAAAAGGACCAACCCAACCTGCTCTATTTGGCGCAATACCTCCTGTCACAATCAGCCCAACTTCTCCTTTCGCCCGCTCAGCAAAATAAGCAGCCATACGTTCAAACCCATTTTTTGACTCTTCTAATCCTGTATGCATGGAACCCATCAATACACGGTTAGGTAACTTCGTAAAACCTAAATCAAGAGGCTCGAATAAATTTGGATATAAAGCGTGTGACATTGGTTGATGATTAACTGAATGGACAATGACCTTAAATTAGCGAAATTTCGCTTATATTTTTATTTTTCTTAAAAAAAGACGAGGGATACTACTGCAGCGGTATCCCTCGTGATCAATTGGTTCAACAATCTGGAATTAAACTGTTGAATTATTTCTGCACTCGTACCATTTTCCGAGTCAACACATATTGGTCCGTTTCAATTTGATATTGAAAAACACCCGTTGCTGGCAGGTTATCGTTTGCTGTAATGACAAATCGATTTTTTCCGGCCGCCACCTCTTTCCGTCGTTCCATTAAAATGCGACCCTGAACATCTGTAATGGACAGCCTAACCTCTGTAGCGGAAGGTACTTCAAAATTAATTACCGTTTGCTCGCTAAACGGATTAGGTTGATTTTGTCCCATACTAAAATATCCAGCAATAGACTCCTCAGCCCCCACAATCGAGAAAGATAAGTTTTCAGGATCACCCCCAAAACGATAAGACTCAGGTGCCATTAACTCCGGTGCAAATCGAATCGCTTCGCTAAGTTTGCCTTGGCGGTTGGCTTTAAAAGAAAGCTGGATAATGGGTACTTCGGATGACAATTCAACGCCACGCGTAGATGGATCGTGCCAAGAAAGACGAATTTCATCTTTTGATTTACCAGCCCGCTCCAATAATGTTAAAGCAACATCTCGAAGAATCGAATCCAATCGATCATTTTTCTCATCGAGATCCGAAT
>JABSSK010000392.1:0-1954 GCA_013214265.1 Saprospiraceae bacterium
TTTTTGCGCCAATCTGCTCCTGGTGACCCCGTGAACCTATACCACCAAGGTGGTCTGGGGGAGTTAGCCACCGATCCCGCCGAAACGCAAAGAATATACCAAGAGACCCGTTCTTTACTTGGGCTAGATAAGCCTCCTTTCTATTTTAGTCTTCAAGCAAAAGCATACCCGGATACACTTTATAAAGTTTGGAAAAAAGAACGAAGGCAAGCCATTCGGTCACTTATTAAAAACCAAGGCAACTGGAATGCACTACAGGAAGCCTATCGTGCAAGTCATCATCTAGAGTATCAATTATCTGTTCAGCAGGATTCCTTTTCGGCAGCCATTTATCAGGCTCAAAGGTTTAATCTGAGGTCACTCACTACTATAACTTCCATAGAAAAGCTACAACAACGTGTAACAGAAATATCAGCAGATGTTAGGAAGAATGGCATCGTATCAGCTCCTTTTCAGCAGTTTGAAAATGCATGGGATATATTTTTTACACAACCCCAAAAAGCTAAGCTGTTTATTCCTTCTTGGCATTGGTATGGCCATGACAACCAATACCACCATTGGTTATCAGGCATGTTGAAAGGTGATTTCGGACGATCCTATCGCGATGGGCAACCAGCAGAAAAAAAAATAAAACAGGCTCTAAAATGGACACTATTTATTAATATGATAGCTATCCTCATAGCCTACGGGTTATCTATTCCTTTGGGGGTAAGTATGGCCATACATAAAGACTCTCGCTACGATCAAATTACCACGATAGTACTATTCATTCTGTATTCATTACCATCCTTTTGGATTGGCACCTTATTACTTATTTTATTTACCAGTCCAGAGTATGGATTACAGTTCTTCAGCATAACTCGGATCAACGAAACGATTGGCCAAGGTAACTTCTGGCAGCAATTGACCTCAACAATAAAACAGATTACCCTTCCCGTATTCTGCTTAGTTTATGGATCATTAGCTTTCATAGCCCGTCAGGTAAGAGGTGGTATGCTCGAAGTTGTGAATCAAGACTATATCCGTACAGCGATGGCAAAAGGTCTACCCCAACGAAAGGTTATCTGGAAGCATGCTTTCAGAAATGCTCTATTCCCCTTAATCACTTTATTTGCCAGTCTTTTTCCTGCGCTATTAGCTGGTTCTGTTGTGATCGAATTTATTTTTAATATACCTGGTATGGGTAAGCTTACTGTCGACTCGATCCAGAATCAGGATTGGCCGGTTGTTTACGTTCTTTTATTACTATCCGCTTTATTGACTATGGCTGGCATCCTACTTGCAGATATTTTATACGCCGTTGCTGATCCGAGGGTGAGCTATCAAAAGGAAAAAGTTTCGTGAGCGATATCATGTACATATCATCATCAGAAGAGACAACCACCTGGTGGAAACGCCTACATCATCGACGAGTCAACCGTTGGAGTTTACGTGCTTTGTATATTTTATTATTTATTACAATCACTGCTGATTTTTGGGCTAATGAAAAACCAATATATTGTCAAATTGACGGAAACACATACTGGCCCATATTTTACAGTTATGCTAGACCTCTTGGCATTGTAGCTCCGAATGGTAAGTTGGAACAAATTAATTGGCTAACTGAATCGTACGACAGGGTCATCCGCTGTCCAATACCCTACTCACCCACAACCATCGACCGGAAGAACATGCGTGCCATCGGTCCAGGAGGTAACCAGCGCTTTGCATCTTTACGTTTTCGCCACTGGCTAGGGACGGATGAATTGGGAAAAGATGTAGCTGCTGGCCTTATCCATGGTACCCGAATTGCCCTGATGGTTGGATTAGTGGCTATGCTATTCGCCAGTATCATTGGCATTTCACTAGGCGCTATAGCCGGATACTATGGAGATACGCGGCTATCATGGCCACGACAGCGTTTTGGTGTCCTAATCCTGGGATCATTACCTTGGTGGTTTTACGGTTGGATAGC
>JABSSK010000392.1:1964-4315 GCA_013214265.1 Saprospiraceae bacterium
GTCGTCTTATTATTCGTATCTAGAGTTCTGGTTCCAAGACGCCCCAACCAGATTATGACAGCTTGGCCACTGGATTTTTGTATTATGCGTATCATTGAAATGCTCAATGCCATACCTGCCCTTCTTTTATTGCTGGCTATTGTTGCTACCCTAGAAAAATCATCCCTATTTTTGGTGATGGCTATAATAGGTGTCATTCGCTGGACTGGAATAGCGCGGTTCGTTCGGGCTGAAATGCTCAAAATTAGGGACCAGCATTACATTGAAGCAGGCCGTGTCATTGGTTTAAAAGAAAATCAAATTCTTTGGCGCCATGCACTTCCTAATGGTCTGCGCCCCGTATTAATTACCATTGCCTTTGGAATATCCGGAGCTATTTTATTAGAAGCCTTTTTATCTTTTTTGGGTATAGGTTTACCACCTGACATGGTTACTTGGGGTACCATGTTAAATAAAATAAAGTCGAACCCAAATGCTTGGTGGTTGGCGTTCTTTCCGGGCATGGCTATTTTTGTGACCGTCACGATTTTTAATATCCTCGGCGAAGGGCTTACGGAAGCACTAGGCAAATAAGTATAGCTAGCGTTTAGTCAATTCTGTTTCACGAGATGACCATGATCGCCTTTGGGTGATGATAATGGTATAGGATATCCCCCTGTTAATTTTTTCTTCTCATTTCTTTGGGAAACAAGTGCGTAGTAGGCCCTTTTTTGGGTTTACCATTTTTATCACGTTGGGTATGTACAGCTTCGTTAGCAGGGCATCCTGTTTTACGGCTGCAAGCTAAAAAAGAGGAATTTCCCAGGATGAAAAAAGCGGTTAGGATCAATGCTGAGGGAAGTCGTTTCAACGATTTGAGATATTGCATACGCAAAAAAGGAATAGTATTAACAATTAGATATATGGTAAAACCTTAACCCTAGTAAAAATAGGGATTTTGAGTTTCTTTTTAAAGCGATTACTTGGTAATACTAATTGAAGCGGCTAAATTTGACGATCATTTGCTAATCAAACATTACGAAATGAACAAAGGAGATCTGATTAATAAGATTGCAGAAGGTGCTGGTATTTCTAAGGCTCAAGCTACTGACGCGTTAAACGCCGTTCTGGATAACATCGGTGATGCTCTTAAAAGTGGCGACAAGGTTACTCTGATTGGATTCGGCACATTCTCCGTCTCTAAGCGTAACGCACGAACAGGTCGTAACCCACAAACAGGAGAAACTATCCAGATTGCAGCTAAAAACGTGGTTAAATTTAAGCCAGGTAAAGAACTATCTGACTCCGTTAACTAAATGATAGCATATTTATGGACTAGCATCACGCGAAATCCATTGCTTAAAGGGCAATCCATCTCTATGGATTGCCCTTTTTTACTTAATTTCGGCCCATTAATTACTAGAATAATCCACTTAAAGACGGGAAATATATGGCTAATATCGAGGAATTAAAACGCGTTGCCAGCCAAGTCAGGCGGGATATCATTCGACAGACACATTTTGCTGCCAGTGGTCACCCTGGTGGTTCACTAGGCTGTACTGACCTGCTAGTTGCTTTATACTTTGAGATCATGCAACACCAGCCTGATTTTAATATGTCAGGACAAGAAGAGGACATGTTCTTTTTATCCAATGGCCATATTTCTCCTGTGTGGTACAGTGTGCTAGCCAGAAGTGGATACTTCCCAGTAGAGGAACTCTCCACTTTTCGGCAAATTAATTCTCGGTTGCAGGGTCATCCTGCAACCCATGAAGGCCTGCCAGGAATTCGTGTAGCATCAGGCTCTCTTGGCCAGGGGATATCCGTGGCAATCGGTGCCGCCCTTTCCAAAAAACTAGAAAACGACAACCACACTGTTTATTGTTTGTGTGGAGACGGTGAGTTGCAGGAAGGTCAGGTATGGGAAGCAGCATTATTTGCTCATCACCACCAAGTAGACAACCTAATTACCATAGTCGATTGGAATGGCCAACAAATTGATGGTGCTAATGATGATGTCATTACGCTGGGGGATTTACCCGCAAAATGGGAAGCGTTTGGCTGGACTGTTCTGCATATGAATGGTAATGATATGCAAGACGTGATTACAGGTCTCACCAAGGCCAAAGAACAAAGTAGACAGGGACGTCCGGTCGTTATTTTGATGAAAACAGAAATGGGATATGGTGTTGATTTCATGCAAGGAACCCATAAATGGCATGGGAAAGCACCCAATGCCGAACAAACACAACAAGCCTTATCGCAACTCGAAGAAACACAAGGCGATTACCCTGCTCCTAACTAATTACAAAGTGGTTTCCACACTAAAAAAGAAAATCAACTATGATAGATAATATTGTTTCAACAGGTAA
>JABSSK010000393.1 GCA_013214265.1 Saprospiraceae bacterium
CTGATTTAGGTGGAATAATTTTTTTTGATATACTCACGTGGTAGATACGAGCACTAAAAGTTGGGCTTTTGTTATTTGCGGGCCTGTATCTTAACAACCACCGTCTAAAGACGGTGGGTTAAAAACTGCGGACTGAAAGTCCAGCATTTCGGCTAAAGCCAATTACTCCACCTCAAAGTTGTCATTTGGATTCCGCTCAAAATGATGTTTCAAATATTCTTGGATCATTTCTTTGGTTAATTCACCTGATGTAACACAAAAGTAACCTCTAGCCCAAAAGTGTTGCCCCCAATACCGCTTCTTTATATGCGAAAACTCTTGAAATATCTTTGTTGCTGTTCGTCCTTTTAATCTTCTCATTATTTCTGATGGTGATAACGTTGGTGGTGCAGAAACTAACAAGTGAACGTGATCTTTACTTACTACACCACGTAGTATTTCTATTTCCAAATGTTCACAAGTTTGCCTTACCAATTCTCGAACTCTTAAGCCAAGATCACCTGTAAGCACACAATAACGGTACTTCGTTACCCAAATGAAGTGATATTCAATTTTATATTTAGTGTGTGAGCCAGTACGATATTTCATGCCTATATTATTAGACACACAGCTAGCTTAAAGCTACCCGTCTAAAGACCGGGGTTCTAACCTTAAGGTTTGACTAATAAAAATTGTTTTCGTGATTTATTTCGTTTGTGGTTAGATAGTCATTCTTTTTGTTTGATTTAGCCTTCAATTTAGCTATCTTTTTCTTGCTGTATTCGGCCTTTTTATGCACTTTTTCTATCACATTTTTCAGTCCTACAATGCTATCCTGAAGTTCCATTACCCTTAATCTGTTTTTCGCGGTCATTGTCAATACTTCTTTAGCTATGTTTTTTACTGTATTAAGGTATTCCATTGCGGCGCTTTCCTTTGATTGCCTATTAAATCTACAGCTAAGCAATTCCACGAGTATGTTCGCACCATGTGCAAGGGCCCCCGCACACATGAAATACTTAGCCATTTCTGCGTGTGCGTTACTGCTCTCTGTCGTCTGGCCTGGTTGCATTGCCATTTTAGTTTCCTCAGAGCTAGTGAAATAAGCCCCATTGCCTGCAGTCCTTAGGCAAAATGACGTTTTGTCTAGTACGCCTGCCTCCTTGTTATTTGCTAAGCCCACGGCCCCTACTATAAATTGCGCTCCCATAAAATATGCAGCGTGTTGCATGTTTGTCTCCTGGGTACCATTCTCAATAGCACCGGTCACTATAGCGCTTACTCCGTTGTATACAACCAGAGCGACGTCCCCGTTTCGTTCGAGTCGTGCGTCCGCAATGGCCTGCTTAGTCCATTCTTCTGCGTCATGTAAATTTTTTATGAATTTTATCAATCCTACTTTACTCTCTTTGGTCGAAAAATTTAAGTCGGCTAGCAGGTCATCGATCGATTGACCAGTGTCTATGGCTCCTTCACAGTAGTTTAGTGTGTTAATAAGCTTGCCCACCCCCCTAGAAACTGCTTGGAAGGGTATGCAGCATAGGTGCCCGGTTTGTTTCGCGATGTTAGCTAGATTAGCTTTCTTGTCCTGCGTGTCCGTCTCGGTTTTGACAGTTACTTTTAATTCGTCGTCCGCTCGGGCTATTTCGATTTCATTAGCCTCCTTTAGTTTGTTCATTTCGTCTGAAATGTGAGATTTGTACTTTTTGGCGTACGCAGCCGTCATAGTAGCGATCCAGTCTTTTCTGATGCCTTCCTCGCTGCCATGTTCTTCACGTATATCCAGCTTTACGTCCTGTGATGAAATTGATGAAGTACCTTCCGGACCTGTTTGGCCGGACACTTCATTTCTTTCGATTTGGTTCTGGTTTATTATAGTGTTATTCATATCCTCGTCTGTTTCATCACTTTCACTTAGAATAGGCGCCTTGAATATTACGCCTTTCTTTTTGTCTTCAGCGTCTAACTCTGTCACAAAGTTGCAGAATGTGGGTATGCGTTGTCCTTCGTTTTCGTTATCGAGGTCACAGTCCTTTCTGTACTTAAGTAGGTTGATGGCTTCGTTTATTAAGAAGCGGTCAAAACTTTTAAAGTCAAATCTGGCGCAGTGTTCCAGGTTCTCGGCGGACGCTCTGTGCATTTCTGCCGTTCTGTCTTTAATTTCATAGTCACGCGCTTCTTCCCAACTGTTGAAGACATAGTGATTGATTGTTGATACGATGAGATAGAGTAACTTTTCCAACTGTTCTACTGTACAGTCACGCAAAAAATTTTTACCAGTGCCACTCTCGTCTTCTATGTATAGCTTTCTTTGAATTATCGCTGATTTGTTTTTTGGGGGTCGGGATAATACGTTTGTACTTTTTCGCCCATCTGTCCCGGGAAGTGACTTTGCCGCCATGTTCCCCAACCTGGTAGCTTCGTCCTCTAAGATGGCGTCACTGTTCAGTGCCACTCCCCTAACTGAATGATTAGCTTGAACCTGACCTCGTATCTGCTGAACTACGTGTCCCAGTTCATGGGGTAAATGCGTTTCTTTTCCACTGGCTATATGAATATTTAACCCTTGAGTATATGCTTCAGCATTGACTCGGGCTGGGTACGTGGAATTATAATGAACTCTTACATCGTCCAGATCATACCCTGATAAATTCTCCATTCCTAACTTTAAGTCGTATGGGAGGCCAGTTAGGTTTTTATTTCGTTGTTTTGGTCTGACTAAGCCAGCTTCTCGTTGCTGGCGGCGGTGCATTAAAGGTGTTGTCATTAAATCACGGGACGCATTCCCACCATTAGTGATGTGTTCTTTCGCCGTTGGTGCATGTCGCTGTTCTGATGGTGTTTTCATGGACTTTTCCTATTGAGTTTTAAATATGTTTATGTATTCTTACCGTTGCACACAAGAAAATGCGTTAGTATCTATTTGTCGTGATCCAATCATCGTCGGAGTTATTTGTTTATATTTCTAATAAGTCTCATTCGAACTTTATTTTTTGATATGTGTGATGTGATTTAAATTCATGCTGTGAACGTTTGAAATTTTAATTTTTTAATCCGTTGGTTTTTTTGATTGTTATTTTAGACAAACCCCGTCCCGTCGCTCTCGTATAGTGATATTTGTTCTTCACCTGGAATATACCTTATACTTACTGCCATCATAGATATCCTTTTGTTAAGATAAATAAAAATTAGTGTGATTCCCCGGTATGTCATATTTAGGCTAGAATATTTTTTTATTTGCGAAAAACACTCAATTTCAAAAGGTAATGCTGTTCAAGTAGTGTTTCAAATCAGTATTTTATGAGTGACAGCAGAGTGCAGTATCAGTGTTGTTCTAGTGTCATAACTGTAAGTTAAGTGTAAATAACTTTCGTTTTTAAATGGTCTGTGGTCGTATGTTTTAACCAAATAAAAACGGGTGAGTGTCTTATGGGTGTCAGTTTAAATGTGTTAGTAGAGTGATTTAGTCGCATTTAAAATAATAAGTGGCTGATAAATCAACGATTTAACTGGGTTTGGGTGGTAGAGCAGCGGGGAATCGACCTTCTATCTGTAAAATCCCTTTTGAAACCCTACACGTTAACACAAAAAAGGTTGGTTAATGAACCTTTGGGCTTCTACGGTTTAACAATAAAAACCTAAATCAAAGCGCCATAAAGCTCTTCAGCTTCAAGCCCATCCAAAAACATTCTAACTACACCCATCAAATCAATATCAACCCCACTCCTAACCCAGATCAACCACCGTTTCACATACCCAGCAATACATTCTTTCGAAGCATTTTGCTCATAAAGCTGCTTGAGTTTTGCTTGATGGTTAGCCCATGTTTTCCAAGCTATGGAGAGGCCATTAACTATTTTGTTGGCAATCCTATACCCAAGGAAATCAAAACCTTCATCTTTTATTCTCCCAATATACGTCTTGAAAGGGTGTTTTTGTTGTTTAACTTCTTCCAATATTTGATTCATCAAACGAACAACTGTCCGCAGCTGATTGCTGGCTTTACACAAAATCAACCAGTCGTCCATGTAACGGTAATATTTCAGATCATAACGTTGACAATAACTGCCAATTCGATCATCCATCACCTTTAAATACACAGCACCTAAAAGGGGCGAAAGTGGATTGCCTTTCGTAATGCCTATGATGGCAGTTATCAATTCACCGTTTACGTCATCTAATCGTTCTAGCATGTGTTGAATAAGCTGGATTACACCCGAATTGGATATTAATGACGTTAACTGCTTTAATAGAATTTGATGATTTATGCTTGCGTAGTAGGAGTTGATGTCTGATCGGCAAACGTAGTGATAATTTACC
>JABSSK010000394.1 GCA_013214265.1 Saprospiraceae bacterium
AAATTAGATCAGGAAGAACAGATATCTTAACTGCTTTTGAAACTGATGAGTTTGAATCAATTTTAACAGATGAACGTAAATCCTTTTTATCTCAATCTGCTGAAGAGACATTTAAAAAAGATAAACGCATTAACATAAGAATTTCCAGTAGAGATCTAGCTGCGTTGCAAAGAAGAGCGCTTGAAGAAGGACTACCATATCAAACACTAGTCGCAAGCATATTACACAAATATGTTTCTGGTGGCTTACAAGATATTATAGCTAACAAAGCGTCGCACAGAATAACCAGATAAGTTCAACGTTAAAAACTTGAGAGCTACCTAGTTTAATTTGCCTAATAAAATATATGGCAAAGTCATTGTCATACAAAATTACACTATTAATTTTTTAACACGCAATGGGAGCGTTAGCGTGTTACAAATAGTGGCGCTTTTACCACACAGCAGACATTAGCTAATGTGCTTTAGATTTGATTTGGATTAGATTTTTTATTGATAACACCCGTTTAATGGGCTAAAAATAGTTGGTTAAAATAAGCGACGAAGGAACAAAAACCAACTGTCATTTGTCCGTTTGAACGTCTTGTTAGCATTATTTATCACCTAAATTATCAACTTGGCCACTAAGCTTAAAACCCCAAATAAACACAGTGAGCCACCAGATACTAATAATCAAAAATTTATAGTCTGAGACTATATTTGCTAACAATGCTAGGGTAATACCTAAAATTAGTACGGTTATATAAAAAGTTGAAAATTGTGAAATTTTAGTTTTGTAATACCTGAAATCTGGGTCAAAACAAAATAATGCTATGGATATAAGAATTAGCACTGTAGCAAAACCGAAATAGCCGGCATAAAGAGTTATTACCGGAAGTATTAAACAACCTACAGTATATGGAAACAAACGAGAGTTCTCTTTTTTAGACTTAACCTCCACTGAATACTCCTATAATGCTAACGCAGCTATAAGCGGCCTAAATTAGTTGGCTAAAATTGTGAGGAACGAACATAGCCAACTAGTTTATGTCCGTTCTTAATGGCCTTGTTATGTTGCACTATTTTTAGTTCTGAATTTATATGTTCATCAATGAGTTAACACGGCGAAACACAAAGTATTCTACATTTCTTCACCAAAATATAGCGTAGTTACACTTGGCTTAAGTTTTTCAACAAATGAACTCGAAGATTCATTTGTATGAACAGTAACTAAAGTAGGATTATCAAAAGTATCTAATACAAGTGCTCCTCTCTTTAAAGGAAGAAACCTATCAACATCCTTTACGCTACCAGAACCATTACTAAACCAATGTGACTCAGTTTTATTAGCGCCAAAATTATTCAATACGCCATTATTTACAATTAAAAAGTAGCCTTGTGCTCTATGTGCATGTTCAATATTACTTATTAACACGGGCTCTGTGCTAGGGATTAAACCATCCCCAGAGTTTTTAACTATTAGGTGGTCTACGTTATACTTCAAATCTGTGAGTGGAAATAGTGACTGCAATTCTTCATTCAAAGGTGAGCGATTAACTATATTAACTAAATCACCGTTACTTCCTATTAATGCCCATGTGTAGTCTATTTTTATTAAGCCTTTTACTGAAGCGTTCAAATCTAATCCATCACTTTCATAATGAACGATTCCCCCAATAGTAAAGGAACCATCTTTTTTCAATGCTAAAATACTAGATTCATCAGGTGGACTAATTATTTTTTCAACATTATTTAGATCTCCAGACAAATAACCAAGGCCTCGATAAGTCCAAATCTCTACGTTGTCATCCTCATCAAAAATAGCTAAATGTTCAACTTGACCATAAGGGGTATCAATCTCACCAATTCCTTGAATTTTTTTTATATTCTCACGTGTAAAACGCTGGTAAGTAAAATTCGGGTCAACAAATGCATCAATAATCAAATCACCATTTTCAAATAACGTAGCTGAAGCAGCACTCTGATAACCAGAGTCTACAATCCTTGGTACCACTTGTTTTACATTCTCTAGATCAGTTTGATTAGTAATGAAGTCTTTGTGCTGCTCTAAATAATGGAACCCCCAAGAAATTAACGTGTTATCTGCATTTAAAGCATGATGCCCTGTTGAGTCAATCCAATATTCAGTAACATCTTGAAGTTTGTCTTTAATTTCATCAAATTTGAAATTGCTATTAGACAAACTTTCCCCAAACTCGTAATAGTTCCCATCTTCATCCTTTGCGAGAATATTCCCCCACAATCTTTTTGCCAATTTAATATCGACAAACTTCTTATCTTCGGGTTCCGGCCAGTTTGGTACGTGTTGAGTTGATCTAGAAACAATCTCTCCGTCATTCATTAAAAAGACATCAATAGTATTAGTTGATAGAGCTTTAACTACAAATCGTCTTTTTAATATACTCATTTTAGGTTGACTATCAACTCTATCGATACTTGGAACCGTAGCAATTACCTCTACCTTTTTTCCATAAGATAGCTCGTCAGGCACGAAATAGTTGTTTGTACTTACAACTGCATTTTCAATTTTCCATACGAATGAAGCTTCGTTTTTGATGCAACCTTCACAATCTACTTCTGCTATTGTATTTTGGTCACTTATCAAGTCACCCTGAATATTTATAGCGGTGATTTCTGTTTCTCTTGGTATTAAGTGGCTAGACGTACTGGCTTCATCACTTAATTCAAAATCAATACTTGGTACAGTTGCATAAACGAAAACTTCCTTATCCAAATGCTCAAAGTCTGGTGTAAATGAGTATTCGCCGCTGACAATAGCTCCATCTACTTCCCAACGAAACACTGCTTGATCTTTAATACAATCCACGCACTCAATTACTGCGACATTTTGTTGCCCGCGAACTAAAACATCGCGAATTGAAATTTTTGTTATTATTGTTTCTCTAGGTACAACACTAAATTTTTCAGTTTTTGTTGTATTTGACGCCCCATTAGCACCATTTACATTAACTAAAATTGAAACATCCTTTTTAAGGTGCTCCAATTGAGGTGTAAACTTAATAGTATCACTTACAATTATATCGTCAATTTTCCACTCATAGGTGACAGATTCTACATCACAATTAGAACACTCAATATTAACGGTACTTTCAGTATCCCGAGTTAATTGATGGTCTAAATATATGTTATTTATGGAAGATTTTACGGTTGGAGTTGGCTCTGATGTAGATTCTCCTCCGCCTCCTCCACATGAAGCTAATAAACTAACCAAAATTAATAATAATATTTTGGTAAAACAGTTATTCATCTTTCTACTTCCTTATCTTGTGCTTTCCAATGTGGTTTTAAATAATATTGCGACGAAAATAAGCCTAAAACGACTACCAACTCCCTGTTAACAGGCTAAATATAGTTGGCTAGAATAAGCGACGAAGGAGCAAAAGCCAACTGTATTTTGTCCTTGTTTAACAGCTTGTTATTATATTTACTTTCTGCTAGCTAGTTTATATTGACCAGATACGAGGGCCATTAACGGAAACAGCACTATAATTGCCAGTAAAAACCTGCCCCAATAAGATTCAACATACGATTCTAATAAAACTGTACTTAAAAGGCTCTGTTGTAGATAATTGTTGTCCCTTCAAATGGAATTAAACTCAACCCTTATATCTAGGACTCTGTGACTAATTCTCGTTAAAAAACCAATTTATCGCCTAACCCTTTAAAAATAGGGGATTCATCGAGGGACAACAGTATTATGGAACAGAGCCACTTAAAAACACTAATGCAACTGTTAACGAGCCTAATAAGTAACGCAGCCTTGTAAACTCATGCAAAGCCTTACAGTTAACACAACGGTACTTGGTCCAATTTGATGAAAATAGCACCCAACTTAACGATATGCTTTGAGAACACTTTTGACATTTAGGCCACATTTAACAACTTCCCATAATTCTAGTTCAACAGCTTATTATGGAGCCGGCTCAGTAATGTCCGTTCCATAATTAAAATATAATTTACATTAATATCCCACAAATTCAAAGTATTAGAAACCACTGTAACCAATTATTTAATCAAAGATAGGATGTTACTAATCCCGCGCAGTAATACCCCTCATAGAAAACGGTATTAATTACTATAAGATCAATCAAATAGACGTTTATTGGTGTTTATTTGGGGTGTTACTGAGCCGGCTCAGTAACATGACATAAAATATTCATTAGAAAATATAGGGCAAAAAATTAAAAGCTAACGTCAGGAATGCGAACAATAGAGTAATTAGAAGAGGACAAACTCTAATCCGAAATTGATACTTTAAATAAAAACTAATT
>JABSSK010000395.1 GCA_013214265.1 Saprospiraceae bacterium
CAGCTGTATTTATTATGTTTAAATCAAAACTATGAAGCAATTCCTAACCCTTATTGCCTGCTTACTAGTAACGGTAATTGTGGCACAAACTGAAAAACCACTTCTTCGTCATCCTTCCTTAAGTCCCGATGGTACTCGGATGGCTTTTTCGTTTCAAGGTGACATCTGGACAGCTAACGCAAATGGTGGGCAAGCTCGCCGACTAACGTTGCATGAGAGCTATGAGTCAGATCCGCAGTGGAGCCCAGATGGGTCAACTCTTTTAATTATTGGTACCCGATATGGTAATAGTGATTTATTTACTATCCCTGCAAAGGGTGGTCAAGTAACGAGACTTACTCATTTTAGCGGAAGCGATGCAAGTCCACGCTGGATAGACAATGAAAGCATTGTTTTCTCCTCTAATCGCATGTACCGCGCCGTTGAACGAATGGGTGAAATGTATAGCGTCGGTACTGATGGAACAACGCCATACCGTATGACCGACTTCCTTGGAAACGCACCTGTCATATCACCCGATGGACGTTATAATGCCTTTGAGCGCGGTAATTGCCGGATAACCCGGGAAGCCTATCAGGGACCTGCTAATCGGGATATTTGGTTATATGACCTCCAAAACTAAATATTCACTCAAATCACAGATTTTGATGGCCAGGACATCATACCTTCCTGGGACAAAGAAAATAACCTGTACTTCCTGAGCGCACGCGATGGCAGATATAATCTCTATCGGGTTGCAATAAGCAACAATGAAGCTCAGGGTGATTTCCAACAGCTCACTCGGTTTACTGACATGGGAATTCGCCACTACAGTGTGGCAACTACTGCCCAACGTAGCTCTCTTGAAACAGGAACCGGCTTCTATGTCATGGATGCGAGCCCAGTTGCACAAATCAATGAAGTAGAAATCGACGTTACGGGTGACTATCGTTTCTATCCGGTAGAAAAGGAAACTTTCACTTCTAATCTGAATGCATACGAAGCCTCTCCGAATGGCGATTATATGGCTTTTGGGGTACGGGGTGAAATATTCCTAATGCCATCCAATGAAGATAAAACCCGAGCTGTTAATCTGTCAAATCATTCTTGGCGGGATGAAGATTTTACCTGGTTAAATGATTCAACCCTACTTTTCGTCTCGGATCGTGATGGCAATCGCGACATCTATATGGTACAATCAGATGACCCCAACGAACCTGATTTATATCGAACGTTTAAGCGAAAAATAACACGCTTAACCCAGTCTGAAGGGCAGGAATCGAATCTGACTCTTTCACCTGACCGAACACGGATTACTTTCCAGCGTGACAGGGGGCAGTTAGTCCTAGCTAATATTTCCGAAGCTGGTATAACCGATGAGGAATTTGTACAAGATGGATGGGCTACACCATCTGGTGTAAGTTGGAGCCCTGATGGCCAATGGATAGCATATTCCATGACCAACCTCGATTTCAATAGTGAAATCTATATTCACAAAGCCGATAACTCCATGGATCCGGTAAATGTTAGCTTACATCCCAGAGGCGATTTTGGCCCTGTCTGGAGTGCTGACGGAAGTAAACTAGCCTTTATTTCCAATCGGAATAGTGGCGACAATGATGTATGGTTTGTTTGGCTTCGCAAATCCGATTGGGAAAAAACCAATCGCGATTGGGAAGAAGATACCGACAAAACAGCCGAAAAGAAAAAGAAAGATCAAGCAGTGATAGTCAATATCGACTTCAAAAATATCCACCACCGGCTGGAGCAAGTAACCCGACTTCCAGGTAGTGAGAGTAACTTGCAAGTCAGCAAGGACGGTGAGACCTTCTATTTTTCGGCTTATGGCGGTAGCCGTACCATAGCTTCAGGTCGCCCAGCTTTTATGAAAGTAAAATGGGATGGGAGTGAAATGTCAACTATTTTGGATAATCGTAGTATCTATGGGCTCAGTTGGGACAAAGACCACAAACAGCTGTATTACGTTAGTAGGGGCCGGCTTGCCAAGCTTAACCCCAACAACAAGAAGAGTACTAATCTTGGGTTTCAGGCTAAGATGAAAATTGATCATGTAGCGGAACGCGAGCAAGTATTTGACGACGCTTGGACCGCATTACAACTTGGCTTTTATGACCCAGGGTTCCATGGTCAGAACTGGAATGATCTGCGTTCCATTTATCGCCCTATGGCCCTTTCTGCTTCAACCAGTCAAGATTTCCGTGTGGTATTCAATGAAATGCTGGGACAATTAAATTCGAGCCACATGGGTATGAGCGGAAGAAATCCGGAAGAAACCATTCGTGATCGTACAGGTATGCTAGGCATCGAAGTGGAGCCTGATGCCAACGGTGTTATTATTACACGAATTATTCCGAATACCCCTGCTGACCGGTCTGATAGCAAACTAGAAGTGGGAGAACGCATAACGGCTATCAACGGTGAGGCCCTAGGCACAGGGATCAACATGTATGACTATTTGGAAGGTATGGCTAGTGAACGTGTATTACTCAACGTTACTAATACGAATGACGAGAGTCGCGAGGTAGTCATTCGTCCTTCATCCAGTGTATCAACGGATGTTTATGAAGAATGGGTAGAGCAAAGAAAATCACTTACCGAGAAATACTCAAATGGCCGCTTAGGATATATTCATATTCGCGGAATGAACTGGCCTAGTTTTGAGCGTTTCGAACGCGAACTAACCGCTAGTGGCTTAGGCAAAGAGGGTATAGTTATTGACGTACGCTATAACGGTGGAGGCTGGACGACCGATATGCTCATGACCGTACTGAATGTTCGGCAACATTCGTATACGATTCCAAGGGGTGCTGCTAAAGACTTGGAAGCTGAACATACAAACTTCAAAGACCATTATCCTTACGGTGAGCGCCTACCCCTATCTTCCTGGACCAAACCATCTGTTGCTCTTTGTAATGAAACCAGCTACTCCAATGCCGAAATTTTTTCACATGCCTACAAACAACTTGGGCATGGAACGCTAGTAGGTATCCCCACTTTTGGTGCTGTTATCTCAACTGGTGGGTACGGAATGATGGAAGGCTCCTACGTTCGAATGCCTTTCCGTGCTTGGTATGTTAAAGAAACACAAGAAAATATGGAACATGGCCCAGCGGTACCTGATGTGATTGTTGACTACCCACCGAGTGCAAAAGGCTCCGGGGAAGACCCGCAATTGAAAAAGGCCGTGGAAGTGTTACTAGGACAAATGGACAATTAAAATCTATCCTCTCGATCCAACTTCTTTCTTTTTCATATAGAAAGAGTAAAAACTCAAGCCCTGTGGACATTTTCTCCACAGGGCTTACTGTTTGATGCATATTCTTATTCTATAAGATAGCGAGCTATCGGAATACCTATCTAGATGGTCAGTATTTTCCTTATTTCTTCTACAGAGGTAATCGTATGCCTATCATGTAGTACAACCGATTTCATCCGCCTTGGTACTTGATATAAATATTCATTTAACCCCATATCAGAGGATGCGAATACGGTTGCATTGGTTTCCGATAAAATGAGTACAAAATCACTTTCTGGATTCGTACTAAACTGAAGCAGCGCACCATCTGCTCCCAGATAAAACCGGTAAATGGTATTTACTTTTCTATCGATGAGGTATGCAACCTGATCGGTTAGCGGATTACCGTCTACTGTTTTTAATTGATCCACAATAACCTCTTCCGTAGGTATAAAAGGTATTGCACAACTCCATGTTCCCAGTTGTGCAATAGAAAAAGCATAAACTGTTCTGGTAGCTAGTCCCTGCATATTACCTCCAGATAAGCTATCTAATGTTTTTTGATACGATTGGCTTATCGTATTCAGACGATCGAGATGATCATCTTCCAAAATAGCTAATTGACTTGCTACAGTACTATCGTATTGGATTATTTCGCTTTCCCATACCAAGAGTTGCTTTTCGTATTCAGCCAGTAATGAGGCATACTCAGTCGGGCTTAATAGTGGTTTAACCACAACTTCATCACGAGCATCGCCTTGATGGAAAGAGATGCGATATCGATTATCCGTTAATGGCTCCACTTCAATACGTTCCCAAACAACGGTGAGTGCGCGCAAATCAAAGTCTGCACTTTCATCCTGTACAATCCAAGTTGAGTTTTCTAGTATGGTAGCATCGAACGCATTGGGTTCCCCTTTCCATGTGATTCCCGCTTCCGCATCAAGGGCCTAATTAAATGAAGCGCGGTCGCCAACTCCTAGTTCTGGTTTTTCTGGTCGTTGCGGCTTATTGAGTGCGTAGATGACCTCCTGCTTCTTTAGCTCAAATT
>JABSSK010000396.1 GCA_013214265.1 Saprospiraceae bacterium
CTCTTATTATGAAATATTTCTTTTCACTCATTTCTTTAGTAATATGTTTTACAGCATACGCTCAAGAACCTATCCAAAGTAAAATAGTTGATAATAATGGGAAGGGAATACCTTTTGCAACCATAGGCATTGCAGAGAAGAATTTCGGAGCGGTGACATTTGAAGATGGGAGTTTTTCTTTGAACATAAATTCCGAATACTACACAGATTCATTGACTATATCTGCTGTAGGATACAAACGAAAGAAATTAGCATACAAGCAATTTATAGAAGAAAAACCACTGTTAATCTATCTCTTAGAGGAGATTCAACAACTTAATGAAATTATCATTTCTCCGGAAAAACTGACTTTCTCGGAAATAGGAATGAAAAAGAAGAGTTCTCCCAACCATCTGGGTATCAGTAGTCCATTGGATGGGGCCACAGTCGCTTTATATGTTGATGATATTTCTGAGCCTTTAATGATAGATGAGATAGCCGTAGTTATCCGGCAATTAAATATGGATTCCATAAGAGTAAGGTGTAGAATATTTAATGTAAACCCTGAAACGCAACTTCCTGGAAAAGACCTATTGGATGAGAATTTGATTGCAGTTAGCACACAAAAACAGCAACGGCTCATCTTTCAGCTATCAAAAGACCTGTGGTTAGATGAACCTTTTTTTGTAGGGTTTGAGTGGGTAATGACCAAAAACCAGTTTGATAAACTTCAAAAAGCTAAAGATGCTTACCCTTTGGAATTTATTGATAAGATTGTCAATGATAATCCAGGATATAGCAGTTATAATGTGAATGAGAATAAGCGCGTGCAGTTTAGAGATTCAGAAGGCAAGGTGGTGAAAAAGGTGAATTTAACTAAGCAACAATCTGCTATTCTAGATGAAAAAGACGCTGCAAGTCCTAAATTACAATTCAAGATCAAGATGAAGGGAACACAAACATATACCGGTTCTTCAATTACTGGTAACTGGTCAAAAAGCTCCCATGAAGTTCTAGCTTCAATAAGAGTAGGTAAAAGGAAAAATCCCAATGAGCTATTAACAGAAGAAAACAACAACAATTATTTCCTTTATGGGGATAGAAAAATTAATACGACCACCTTAAGGCAATTTTTAGAGGAAGAAATGGCTGCTAAATCAATCCCTGGCCTCTCCATGGCTGTTTTCAACAGAGATGGTATTACCCATTACATCAATCTAGGCAAAGCAGATATTGAAAGAAATATCCCTATCAGTGAAAAAACAATTTTTGAAGCGGCATCACTTTCTAAGCCTTTGTTTGCTTACTTCATCATGAAGTATGTTGATAAAGGAATATTGGATTTGGATAAACCACTTTATGAATATCTACCTTATAAGGACATAGAACATGATGATCGATACAAGAAGATAACGGCTCGGATGGTATTATCTCACACCACAGGTTTTCCAAATTGGCGTGAAGATCATAATAATGAACTGTTTATTTCTTTTGAACCGGGAACTAATTATCAATACTCAGGAGAGGGTTTTCAATACTTAGCTAAAGTTCTTGCTCATTTATTGAAAACGGATGATTTAGGACTGCAAGAAGCATTTCACGACCAAGTGGCACAGGACTTAGGTTTAGAGACCACCAGGTTTGTACAAGATGATAATAACCTGTCAAACAAAGCCATGCCTTACAAGAATGGAAAAAGAGTACAAGGCAGATATACTAACGATAAATTTGGCGCTGCTTTTTCTGTTCATTCTGAAGCAAAAGATTTTTCTATTTGGCTGAGAGCTCTTTTGAATAATAAAGGACTCACATCTGAAAGTTTTAATCAGCTTTTTGAGACTCAAATAGAAACCGTAAATGATGACTCCTTAAATGGGGCCTCTGCCTGGACTTTAGGATTTGGAAAATATGAATTGGGAGACGGTGTGTTTTATGGGCATGGAGGCAATAACTTTGGATATACTAGCGGGTTCTTCATTGATAGGGAAAAACAATTGGGTGCGGTAATCTTTACAAATGCAGATCAGGTATCAGGTTTTGTGATAAATGCATTTCGTTTCCTGATTGAGTACTGAAAATAAAAACGAATCACAACAGATGATAAGCTCAATGAGCAACCCGTGCCATGAGCAAATTTCAGTGCGAAACAGTAACTTACAATCAAATTCAAAGGATTTGCTCACTGAGCTTATCTTTGCGGTAAATAGATTAGTTTCCACTATGAAGGCCCTTTCACTAAAGTTGTGAATGGGCCTTTTATTTTAAATAATGGTGAGCTATTTAGTTGGATATATCCGTGTACTACTATGCATGGTTCAACTCCTGCTCAGGATACTCATTTATATAGGCTTGAATTCCCCCTTCTAGAGAAAAGATTGGATTTTGCTGCGCCCAAGTGGCTGGTAATTTTCGAATGGCTTTAGCACTTCTACGACCGGTTTGGCAATAAAAGATAATGGGTTGATCATTTGCGACGGGTTGGGGTAGAACATCGGGGATTTGACCAACAGGGATAAGCTGCCCCCCAAGATGTCCACCTACTCTCTCGAAAGGTTCCCGAACATCGACTAATAACAGGGGTGCTTGGCTGGAGAGCATTGAAAATAATGTGCTTGGTGTAATACCCTTTACCAAGGGTGGTAAATGAGTGGGCGCACAAAATTGATCGTAATCAATCAGTTGATCAACTGTTACGGGAGTAGCGTCCGGAAGCGTGATGGTTCGTGCCATACTAGCAGCGGCATCAAAAAGAAAAAGCTTGTTCAGCAAGGGTTCACCTACGCCCGTTATCACCTTGATTGCTTCGTTGGCTTGCATCGAACCAATGATGCCAGGTAAAACCCCCAATACACCGCCCTCCATACAGTTGGGAACCATATCCGGATGAGGAGGGGTAGGGTATAAGTTACGATAATTCATGGATCGACCTCCATCTGGCATTAGGGCATTAAAAACCGATACCTGACCTTCATATCTAAATATAGAACCATAGATATAAGGTGTTCCTGTCAATACTGCAGCATCATTTGCTAAATATCGAGTGGGGAAGTTATCTGTGCCATCCACTACCAGGTCGTAGTTTGCAAATAGGGATAAAGCATTCTTTGATGTTAATCGCTCCGGATATCGAATAATGTCAACGTCCGAATTCATTTGTTGCAGCCGATTTGCTGCCACTGTTAGTTTAGGTCTGCCAATATCATCTTGGGTATATAATACTTGCCTTTGTAAATTGGTAAGGTCAATGTGATCAAATTCAACAAGACCCAGTCGACCAATACCTGCTGCAACCAGGTACTGAAGAACAGGTGCACCTAATCCACCAGCACCGATAACCAGCACCGATGATTGTAATAATTTTTGCTGGGCACCATGACCAAAACCGGGAAGTGATAAGTGGCGCGCATAACGCTCAAGTTGTTGAGCGGAAAAAATAGTAGATGATTTCATGAAAAAGAGCCTCGCTTGTTGAATAAATAAACCAGTCCAAAAAATAGTATTTTATAAAGGTTCACATGTCACTTATCCTTGGAAAGCAGCATTTTGACCGTAAATATCCTTAGTTGACCTTTTTTTTGATGTTTAAAAGAAACAGTCCTTGAAAATCAGGCAGGATTTTTTAATTTTGAAGAATGAAACCATGATGCTTCCTACCCGTATATCGGGATAGTAAAAATAAACGTATAATCGGTTTTTGGGATAGCCTCTCTCCGGCTCGTTCGGAGGGGGGTTTTTCTTTTCTAGTACTAAAAAGAGGATTATATGTATCCTGCAACATATAATCCTCTTTTTCAAAATGGTTTAGTCCGACTTGTTTATTGCCGTATCATCCGCTTGGTATCAATAAGCTGGTCATCTACGATCAGCGAATAGGTGTAAGTGCCAGCGGGCAGGTTACGGGTTTGCAGATCGATATGACCCGCCCCCACGGTGGGCAAAGGAATTCGCTGTAGTTCCTGACCGGAGATGGAGTTGATACGTAGTTCCCCCGATTTTCCTTCCGGTAAAAAGTAACCAACCCGAGTCATACCGGTGGTAGGGTTAGGTTCGTTCTGCTGTAAGGCCGGTACCTGATTGAGGGTGATGGAGGTGTCATGCTGTTGATCCTGCTTATCGAGAAGTTGCTCAACCAACGCACGCAAATCGTCCAGCTCATTGCGCAGGGTCTCATTTTCCAACTGCTGGTTGTTCAATTTTGTATTGAGATCGGTGATTTCCAGCTGTTGTTCTTGCAGGGCCTTGATGGCCATTACGGCGAAGGCATCATAATTCAGTCCTTTATATTCCGCACTTTGA
>JABSSK010000397.1 GCA_013214265.1 Saprospiraceae bacterium
ATCGTCGTCATCGTCGTCTGTGTTGCTACTAGCCTGCTGATTAAGCTTGTGGTTGGAAAAGAAAATATTGCTATTCTTGACTTTATTGAACTTATTCCACCCTGTTTTGATCATAAACCAACCTACGGACACACCGGTGGGGAAGGTCGCTGTATATTGATTAGTTGCAGGGTCTAGATAGTATATTTTCACTGTATTTCCTGCGCTAATTTTTCCTAATCTGGGAAAGATCAGGGTTTTGTTGGTTACGTCGTTTGCTGAACTAGGTGGCGAATTAGTAGGATAGGTGTAATATCCAAATGAGTGTTTGCTGGATACATTGTCGCTCACAAATGTAAGATCGATCCCAGTCGCCTCCGTAAGGTGCAAACTACCATCTGTATTTATATCCATTAATTCAGGCTTATTATTCGGAATGGATTGACCACTCGGAAACATATTGTTGATATCCTGAATGAATCCACTTTCAATGGAAAAGTCTGGACTTTCTAAATAACCAATATTTCCATTATTAGTTACGCTTCCCAACCAATAATATCCATCATGGTAATCAACACTTGGGGTTGTAAAAGACCGTACTTCTCCTGACTGTATCCCCTGACTCACATTCTGCGCTCCACCAATAACCAAATCGATATTGCTGTGATCGAGCGGAATTACGTAATAAGAAGGTAAGCCAATGTAATTTGGAAGAATATATAAGCTGTCATAAGTAGCGGCAGGGTTAATAATAGAAATTAATCGACCATTAGCGTCAGTCATTCCATTAAAAACTTGATAACGGTCTATGTTATCCTTTAAGTTGCCATTTTCATCCAAAGGATTGCTGACGTATAATCGTACGTTAGCACCTTGTAAGGGGGCATCATTTAAGTCTAAGGCGCGTAACTGGATTCGGTATTCTTTGACTGTCTCAAAATCAAAGTCACCATATTTGCTATTTTCAGCAGGAATTTCATCGAAGTTTTCTTCTCCTTCGTGTTGTAGTCTGAATTTGTCGGACAGCTCTGAAACACAACCCACGATAAGTATTGTGACCACCAGAAGAAACCATAATTTTGATAATTTCAAAGCTTTCATTTGAATAGACTTTATTTGTGAAGATTTTCAGATATAATAGTCCTTTAATGGGCTTCAAGTTGTGATGATTCGATTTATTGGTTGACTAGTGATATGAATAGCAGCATAAGGGCTTTTTTTGGAAGAAGCAATGAATAGGATTTTATAGTATTAGAGTAATTTGCAATCATAAAATGTGTTTTATCATTTTATAATGAACTAAAATAATTAACATATGATTTTTATTTAATAAGTAGGCATTTTAAAGGGAGTGGCGTTTTTGGTGACTCTGGCATTTTTGTTGAGGTGAATTGAACGTTGTGTTGTACATTTGAGTTTTATCAGTGCGACTATTAATGGCGTAACCATTGGACCAACATTTACATCCTGTTTTATCTTCCAAAACCTATGCCACGGTTATCCTACCTTTGGCACTTCAAAAAGAGTATACATATTTCATTCCGGAGTTCTTATTGTCCGAAGCTACTTTTGGTAAGCGTGTAGAAGTTGTATTTGGTAAAAACAGGAGGTATACCGCTCTGATTATTGGCGTGCATGAAAATGCACCTCAGGGTTATCATCCCAAGTCAATTTTAGGTGTTATCGATCCGATACCCATTGTTACACCTGACCAAATCAGGTTCTGGCGCTGGATATCATCATATTATTGCTGTACCCTAGGCGAGGTTATGAATGCCGCATTACCGGCTAACCTCAAATTAGCGAGTGAGACTACGGTGGTTCTGAGTCCGATGTTTGATGGTTTTTATGATCAATTGATTGATAATGAATATTTAGTTGCCGAAGCTTTAAGTATTCAGAATACACTATCCATTGGTGAAATACAGGCCATACTGGATCAGAAAACAGTGTATCCGATCATTCGTTCCATGTTGGACAAAAAGCTTATATACCTGGTTGAAGACCTGGTAGAAAAGTACAAGCCTAAGAAGGTGTGGTTTGCGCGTTTGGCGGAACCCTTTGCCTCTCAGAGGGAATTGCTAAACGATGCTTTTGAACTAGTAGCCCGCTCAAAACGACAAACGGAGGCCTTGATGGCTTTGATACAACTGGCTAAGAAACAAAACCCTGTACGAGCAAGCGATATTTATCAGAAAGCTGGTGTTGATGGCAGTGTGTTGAAAGCGATGGCTAAGAAAGGTATCGTTGATTGGTTTGAAGCGGAGGTAAGTCGAATTGCTGGTTATGAGGATGAAGTAATTGAAGCTCAAGAGTTATCTGCTGAACAAGAACAGGCTCTTTCCGAAATACATACCCAATTTGAGGACAAAGAAGTGGTTCTGCTACATGGTGTTACCGGAAGTGGTAAAACCCGAGTCTATGTAGAACTTATTAAGGCCGCTTTAAAGCAGGGGGAGCAAGTGCTGTATCTGGTGCCTGAGATTGCACTTACAACCCAGCTAATCAGACGCTTACAGAAGATTTTTGGAGATCAAATTGCCGTCTATCATTCTCGATTGAATAACAATGAACGAGTAGAACTATGGCAGGCGGTAGGAAAGGATAAACCAATTGTTCTGGGGCCGCGGTCAGCAATATTTTTGCCGTATCAAAAGCTAAAACTTATTATCGTAGATGAAGAGCACGATCAGTCATTCAAACAGCAGGAGCCTGCACCACGGTATCAAGGACGGGATTGTGCGGTTTTTATGGCGCATATGGTTGGTGCTAAAATAGTACTAGGTACAGCAACCCCTTCTGTAGAAACCTTTTCAAATGCAAAAGGGGGGAAATATGGATATGTACAGATGAACCAGCGTTTCGGTGGTCTAGAGATGCCTGCTTGGCAGGTTATTGATGCCAAATTAGCACTTAAAAAGCAAGAGTTAAAAAATCACTTTACCCAAGATTTACTCAACGAAATAGAAGCTACACTCGACCGAAATGAACAAGTCACCCTTTTTCAGAACCGCCGAGGGTTTGCTCCCTCTTACCAATGTGCAGATTGTGGCTGGCACGCCGAATGTATTCATTGTGATGTGACCCTTACCTATCATAAATTTCACGATAAGCTCAAGTGTCATTATTGTGGCTACTCTACCGCCATGCCCAAAGCATGCCCCGCTTGTGGTAGCAAACAACTCACTATTAAGGGCTTTGGAACGGAGAAAATAGAAGATGAACTTAAAATTTTCTTTCCGGATAAACACATAGGGCGTATGGACTGGGATACCGTTCGCCGTAAAGAAGCACACAGCAAAATCATTCAGGCTTTTGAGGAAAAGAAAATGGATATTTTGGTGGGTACTCAGATGGTAACTAAAGGGCTTGATTTTGATAACGTAGGTCTTGTCGGTATTTTATCAGCAGATCAACTGCTTCAATTTCCTGATTTCAGGTCTTCCGAACGGGCTTTTCAATTGATGACTCAGGTGGGAGGACGGGCAGGCCGAAAATTCAAACAGGGAAAGGTTATGATTCAGGCATTTCATACCGCTCATCCCGTTATTCAAGAGGTTATAAGCAATGACTATAATGCATTTGTACAGCGAGAAAAAGAGGAACGTAAAGCGTACCGGTACCCACCCTACGCCCGGTTAATTCGCGTTACTTTGAAACACAAAAAAGCACCCGTCGTTAATGAGGCAGCTAAACTATATCACCAGATGATACGCCAACCACTGGGTGAGCGGTTGAAAGGCCCAGCTGTTCCAATGGTCGGTCGGGTTCGCAGCTATTTCTTGTTGGACTTTTTAATCAAATTAGAACGTGATACTGCAGTGCTCAACCGAACCAAACAATTACTGATCGATGCATCAACGGACTTACGTCAAAAGAAAGGCCTCTCGGGGGTGCGTGTGGTAATTGACGTTGACCCCTACTAATGAAAGAGTAATCATTAGTTAATGATCTTTCGTCGTAAAGCTGTAGCTTGTGTCAGCTCACATAAAATTATATCTATGCTGCAATCAACTACATTAAAAGAAGGAGGTCCAATCTTTTCCCGTTTGGTTTGGGGTATGATGACCTGGGGTGTTTGGGGTAGGAATTATTCCCCTCAAGAGATGCTCAGCCTTATCTCGTATGGTGTTGAACAAGATATAACGACCTATGATCATGCAGATATCTATGGCCATTACACGACTGAAAATACCTTTGGTCAAGCCTTATCTTTACAGCCTGCATTACGGCAGAAGATGCAATTAATTTCTAAATGCGGAATCAAACTGGTTACGCCTAATCGTGCCC
>JABSSK010000398.1 GCA_013214265.1 Saprospiraceae bacterium
GACCAGCCATTGATCTCCCATTGCGAAAGTGCTAAAGTATTCCGCAATAATGGTCTGCATATTACAGGGTGGGTAGTAAGTATGTATCCCATTATGCGTGTTGATCTGTGGAGTCAGGACACCCAACTAGAGCAAGTACATCTGGACCAAACCCGCCAGGATGTGCAAGAAGATTTCCCTGATTATCCAACCTGGCAACCTAATGGCTTTGACGCTAAGATTCAGCTACCTGAAAAAGTGAATACCAAAAAGTTAGTACTCCGTTTTGTACATGCATCGGGCGACACCCATCAGGTTGAATTAAAGCCTATACAAACCAATCGCGAGCTAGTAATCAATTCGTGAATGACCAAGGTAAAGTCTGTATCCTTACGAAAGACCTCTTGACCATCATGAAGAATTAGAATCATTATAATCCTACATGGACCATTTTTTCTTATGTAATCCTGACACTACCGCCAACTACTCAAGATAATTCTTATAAAGATTATCTTGATCGCGTGCCCACGGACATGCTCTAACCAAAGGTAGAGGCTGATCATTACACCAGAGAAAAGAACACTAAGGTTTTGATGAAATAAACATTTTAAGCAATTTTGCGACCTAACCTTAGGTTTTACATGGACGCATATATTACTATTTTCGTAATTCTGGGTACTGCAATACTGTTTATCACTGAAAAGCTACCAGTCGATTTAGCTGCTATGCTCGCCATGATTACCTTAGTGATTTCAGGCGTAATTACACCGGAAGAAGGCGTTAAAGGTTTTAGTAATAAAGCCACTATAACAGTGGCATTTATGTTTGTATTATCAGCTTCATTACTGAAGACTGGGGCTTTACAAAATCTTGCTTTTTCTGTCAGTGACTTATTCCAGAAACATTATAGTCTGGGCGTAGCCTCTATGATGGGGATCATTGCTCTGATTTCTGCATTTGTCAACAATACACCCGTAGTTGCCGTATTTATACCTGTTGTCATCCAAATTGCTTATTCAGCCAATCAGGCACCCGAAAAATTACTGATCCCCTTGTCATATGCTTCTATCATGGGAGGTATGTGTACTCTAATCGGAACATCCACTAATCTACTAGTTAGTGAAATAGCTGAAAGCAATGGACTACCCGGGTTCACATTGTTCCAATTTACATCTATTGGTCTCATTCTTTCATTGGCGGGAATGCTGTATATGTATCTGGTTGGAAAGCGATTACTTCCGCAAGGCAGCAAATCACAAAAGCTAGCTGATCAGCTCCAGCTACGCGATTATTTATGTGAGATAAAGCTTCTGTCCGGAAATGAATCCGTAGGAAAACGAATTATGGATTCGCCTTTGGTTCGTGATTTACACCTGGACATCCAGGAGATTCGAAGAAATGGTTTAATATTCAATCTCCCACAAGGGGATTTTGTATTACAGGCTGACGACACCCTAAAAGTTCGTTCCGATATCCAAAAAATAAAGTCCTTAAAAGAAAGAGTAAAAATTATAGAGGATGATGCTTTACAAGTAGGTCGTCGTGATTTACGTGACCGGAATGCATCCTTAATCGAACTAGTCATTACCTCTGACTCTCCTTTTATAAATAAGACCCTCAAGAGTATTGATTTTCGCCGCCAATTCAGGGCTACAGTGCTGGCCATAAGGCATCGAGAAGCCATTGTTCACGAAAAGCTATACAGTGTACCTCTGCAAGCTGGTGATATTATTTTGGCTGAAGCCAAAACCCATTATATCCCGGAGTTGAAAAAAAGAGAAGCGGGCACTGCTGCTCCTTTTGTTATTTTATCAGAAGATCATCTAACTGATTTTAATCGCCCTCAATTCTATACTGTTTTGGCTATTGCTATTGGCATTGTATTGACAGCAAGCTTGCAGATACTACCCATTATGATTTCCGTTATTTCTGGAGTGCTACTACTCGCACTACTTGGTATTATAAGTATGCAAGAAATGTATAAAGCCATCAATTGGAAGATCATTTTCCTACTAGCTGGCGCTTTAAGTTTGGGTCAGGCCATGCAGAACTCAGGGCTAGACCAACAAATAGGCCATTTATTTGCCGATCAATTAAGTGTTTATGGTCCGTGGCTGGTTTTAGCTGCATTGTATTTCATAACGTCCATTCTCACAGAATTAATGTCGAACAGTGCCACTGCTGCTCTATTGGCACCGATCGCTATCGCAACTGCCAACGAACTTTCCTATAGCCCTATGCCCTTTCTCATCGCAGTTACTATTGCTGCTAGTGCTAGTTTTATGACACCAATCGGTTATCAAACGAATACGATGGTTTACAGTGCGGGTAAATATAAGTTCAAGGATTTTTTTAAGGTAGGTGTCTGGCTGAATATCATGCTTTGGATTTTATCGACAGTTACCATACCCCTTTTCTTTCCGTTTTAGTGAGACAATGAAAATTTGTAATATAGAATGTTTGTGTTTTAATTTGAAGGTCTGCAAATGGTACATATGACCCTATAATGAGATGAAGTGGATAAATCGTATATATCTGCCCTCTAATCTTACTTATTCTAATCCGGATGACCCAAAGTTGGTCAAGTTTTTAATTGACACATTGGAGGTTTGTACGGGGCGTAATAAATTAGAGCGACTGTATCAGGAATTACAGGCGCTCGATCCATCTCCAGCACGTGCTTGGGGTTTAATTTTGGATAAGCTCAATATAAAACGAGACTATATAGAAGAGCATCTGCTTAGAACCCCTAATACTGGACCGGTAGTATTTATCAGTAATCATCCGTTTGGGGTAGTTGATGGTTTAATTTTTGGAGAACTAGTAAATAAGGTAAGGCCCAATTTTTTTTTATTGGTCAACGAAGTACTAACCCGCGAACCTCTTTTCCAAACCTATCTCCTTCCAGTTGATTTCCGGGAGACGAGGGAAGCCATGCGTACTAATCTTGACACCCGAAAAGAAGCAATTGCTAGGCTCATAGCTGGGGAGACGATGGCGATATTCCAGCAGGAGGAGTAGCCACTTCCAGAAAAATGTTTGGCCCAGCAGAGGATCTCGAATGGAAGCGATTTGTGGCAAGAGTCATTATCCAATCAAAAGCAACCGTAGTCCCGCTTTATTTCCACGGCCGTAATAGTCATCTTTTTCAAATAGCCAGTCACATCCATCTAAATTTGAGGCTTGGCCTACTGCTGAATGAAGTAAGAAACAAAATGGGGTCAACCGTAAAAATTAGTATTGGTAAGCCCATTACCTGGACGCAGATGGAACCATTCACCAATAGACAAGAATTAATAGACTATCTTCGTAAATCCACTATGGAGGTAAGAAATTCCAACGAATGAATCAATCAGTTAGCAGACCTACCTTATCTACACAGGTGTTTCAAAGTGCTTCTCGAAAGCTTAAGAAGCTTATTAAGGTACCCGTTCAAGAACCTTATATGGTTCAACGCGAAATTGATATCCTCATTGAAATTTTGACTAAACTACAACCACTAAAATGCCTAGAATATGGCAGTGGTTATAGTACTTTATTTTTTCCCCAGTTTATTCATCCAGAAGGAAAATGGTTTTCCGTTGAGCACCACAAAACATGGCACCGAAGGGTAAAGGATATGAATAAAAATCCGAACGTAGGCATCACGCATGTCGATACAAAAAATGATGGCAGTCTGGATAATTATGTACATGCTATGGATAAAATGGGGCCTTTCGACTTTATTCTTGTTGATGGAATTACCCGATTAGACTGCATTCTAAAAGCAATTCAACAGTTAACACCTGATGGAATACTGGTCGTACATGACGCTAACCGCCGTGAGTACCACGAAGCACTGACCATTTTTCCCTACCGACTAGTACTCGAGGACTTCAGGCGTACCTCTGGTGGTATTGCTTTTGCCACGCAGCATAATCACATTGGGCATTATTTTAATCTGCGGCAACATGCACTCTTATGGTACTGGCAAACACTATTAATGAATGGACTGAAATTTAAATTTCTTCCTGGCCGAAAAGCTAAACCTTTCCGATTATTTAGCCCATCAAAGATAGACTAACCATCCCTACTAATGAGCAGTATTAGAAGGTCAAGCCATCCAGAACAATTAATATATAATCATCTCCAGTGGCTAGAAAGCCTATAGTTGGAGTATAAAACCAAAATTTATCGTACCACCCCAATTAAGGTAAAACCTTACCTAAATTAGAAATTCTGCTTTTCGGACATTCTATCCAAAGAAAATCTGAACGATTTAGAGCTGCATTCCTTTTTC
>JABSSK010000399.1 GCA_013214265.1 Saprospiraceae bacterium
AATAAGTTATCAAAATAGGCTTTCTTTAGTTCTTCCGAAATAGATATGCTTATCAGGGTTTGCCCATAACGGGAAACGCCATCATATACCCAAGGCATTTGGGCAAAAGCGGGATCAGAAAAATCCACTAACCCGAAATATTCGTTGGCAAAGTATTCAATCTCACTATCGTATTTGTCCATGTTGGATAAGTACGAGATATACGAATTGATGGCTAAAACCTTACTCAGATAAGCATTATCTGTACGTAATGCTTCATAAAGAGCCAGTTTTTCCTGATCAACGGCCTTGATATCTTGGATGGCCTGGTCGCGCTCCTCCTGGCTCTTGGATCGCTGAAGAATGGTGAATAGCCGACCCGACTTTTTATTAACCTCTGAAATAGACTCTTTTAGGTTAGCATATGCTAAGTTCATATCGGATTCTACGATGACCAATTCCTTTATGTTAGAGCAACTACCCTGAACCATAACCTCCCCTTCATCACCTAAAATAAGAGGGGTACTCTGTTTGGGTGATGAACCTATATACCAAAAGCCAGGATCTCTTCTCTCCAGAACAAATTCCCCATTGCCCATTTCATTCGGCATAGTTGCCATCTTGGTTTCATAGCCAATCCCTTCAAACTGGAATAGGTAAACACTGTCGGGACAGTCCGTAAGGGCGAAGCTGAGAGATATTTCACTATCTTGGCCCGCAGTCCACGGCAAAATGAATAGGAAAATAATAAGAAAGGAGAATAATTGTTTTTGCAGAATCATGATATGTATTTTGTGCTAAATTAGGGCCTAGGATTAGGGAATTAAAAACGAATTGTAATTTTAAATTGAGAATAACACTTGTGATGCCGTTTTATGCTTCTTGTCGAGCAGAATAATCTATCCGTCTAAAGCTTTATTATTATACCAAACAAAGATACTTTCACTTCAGTTTATAACGTGTAACAGGTCTTTAAACCACAAAATAATCAACATGACCATTAACCGCAATCCCTTCAACAATCGCAGGAATAATCCAGTTGGGTCCGTAACAGGAATTGTCATTGGTCTGGCGGTTCTGGTGGTATTGTTTTTCTTAGCGCGATTTATATTTAATATTTTATACTATTTATCGCCCCTTTTTCTGATCGCCACTTTATTTATTGACCGAACCGTTATCCTTAATTATCTGAAATGGATTAGAAATTTATATCGCAAAGACTTGGTCATTGGTATAGGTGCTACTATTCTATCGATTTTTGGTTTCCCTATTTTATCTACCTTCCTTTTGGGTAAAGCACTTTTCAAACGGCAGGTGCGCGAAGTAGCTAAACGCTCTCAGACTTACCGGGAAGGAAAGCTCATCGATTATGAAGTGATTGATGAAGAGCCGCTTGATTTAAGCCGTTTAGAACAACAAAATCAAAGAAGAGCGGAACAGACACAAGAAGCACCTAAAAGAAAACCGGATTCAGATCAGGCTTACGAAGACTTATTTGAATGATTTCATTTTGGGTGTGGTCCGCTTTAGTATACGGTGGTAGCTTCACCGCTGTCCTGTATGCATCTTTTTTAAGTTGGTACCGCAGGGTTTGGGAACTGATGCCCATATTTAACATACCCGATTCCTTCACACCTACCACTTCTATTTCCGTCCTTATTCCAGCAAGAAACGAATCGAGAGCGATTATAGCCTGTATCCTGTCTCTCAAAAAACAGAATTACCCGAGTGAACTGTTTGAAGTTATTGTAATAAACGATGGATCAGAGGATGACACAGAAAAAAAGGTACGTACGTTTCACTGGGACCATCTCAGGTTGATCACACGCTCAGACGGCGGAGGCAAAAAAAAAGCAATTGAGCATGGTGTTGCAGCAGCCAAGAATCAACTTATTGTCACAACAGATGCCGACTGTATTGTTCCTGAAAATTGGTTACGGTATCACGCCGCAGCATTCGAGCAGTTTGATGCCGCTTTTTTAGCTGCACCTGTGGCCTTTTCCCAAGAAGCCAATTTTCTTCAACAATTCCAGACATTGGACCTGATGGGCATGATGGTACTTACTGGGGCTGGCATATCAGGCCATTTACATTACTTGTCCAATGGAGCTAATATGTCCTACCCTAAAAAGGAATTTATGCAAATGGGTGGTTATCATGGGCATGCCCACGCATCTGGAGATGATATTTATTTGATTCAACATATAGCGCGGCGCACACCAAAGAGGGTTATATTCATAAAACACCTTGATGCAACCGTTAATACGCAATCACCAACAGACTGGAAGAGCTTCTGGCAACAAAGAATTCGGTGGGCCACTAAAAACAAATCCAGTAAAGACCGGGATATGCTATTCAGCCTAGTACAATCCTTTTTAATGTGCTGGTTCATTATTATCAGCTTTGCTGGTACCTTCTGGTTTGGTGGAAAATCGCTGGTACTTGCGGTGACCCTATTCGGTGCAAAAGCTTTTCAGGACTATCATTTACTAAAAAAAGCATCTACATTCTTCGGTCGTCCTGAATTGATGCAGTATTTCTGGCCGGCTCAGATCATGCATATTCTATATATTGCTACAGTAGGGCTCGCGGCTAACTTAATCAGACATTATGTTTGGAAAGGTCGAAAGGTCCGTTAATGTATTATCGCTTTATGAAACAAATTGATCTTCCAATTGATTATTCGCCAGCAGTTCAGTTAGCAAAACAAGAAAATCTTCCTCTCGTCGCTTTGGAGTCCACCATTATAGCACACGGAATGCCCTTTCCAGAAAATGTGGATACTGCGCGCGCATTAGAGAAATTAATTATTGAACAAGGTGCGGTTCCAGCTACCATTGCCCTTTGGAATGGTAGGATTCAGATTGGTCTGGATGACGCAAAACTCGAAGCATTTGCCCGGAAAGGAGCCTCCATTCCCAAAGTTAGTCGTAGAGACATTCCCTTTGTTTTAGCTCGTAAAACACATGGTGCCACTACTGTTTCCGCAACCATGGTACTTGCCCATATGGCTGGCATCCCCATCTTTGCTACTGGAGGTATTGGCGGTGTCCATCGAGGTGTAGCCACAAGTTGGGATATCTCAGCAGACCTACTGGAATTAGCCAGAACGCCAGTTACGGTGGTGAGTGCAGGAGCAAAGTCCATTCTTGATATTCCAAAAACACTAGAATTTTTGGAAACACAAGGTGTTCTGGTGGTAGGCTATCAAACACATGCATTCCCTGCTTTTTATACCCGTGAAAGTGGTAGTTTAGTCAATCACCGAGTTAATACACCAGAAGAAATCGCTCATCTCATCGCCATCCAGAAAGGTCTGGGGTACACCAGTGGAATGTTAATCGCTAATCCCGTTCCTAAAGACAAGGAAGCAAATCCAGATCTGATTCAGCAGGCGCTGCAAAACGCACTAAAAGAGTTGGATCAGGAAGGAATAAGTGGCAAAGAAGTTACACCTTTTTTACTTCGTAAAATAGCATCCCTTACCCAAGGAAAGAGTTTGGTTAGTAATATCGAGTTAGCTAAAAATAATGCCACCTTGGCTGGACAGATCGCCGTAGCTTATCAAAACGAATAAATAAGTCTACCCCTTCTTGTCATCGAACTCACTGGTCATATGGAACTTAATTTCTGGATGGTTATCCTGAGCCATTTTCAGAGCCCATGCTGTTTCAGCTAAAAATACAAGATTACCGTGCTTGTCTTTCGCAATGTCTTTATTCCTGCGGGTCAAAAACGCCTTGAGCGCCTTATCATCCTTTGATGAAATCCAGCAAGCGCGATGCATATTAACCGGTTCGTAGGTTACCGAAGCACCGTATTCATGCTTTAATCGGTACTCTATAACATCGAACTGCAGAGCGCCCACTGTTCCAATTATCTTACGATTATTGGCTTCTTTGATAAAAAGTTGGGCAACGCCTTCGTCCATCAGCTGTTCTAACCCTTTGGCCAGCTGTTTTGATTTCAGCGGATCCGCATTGTTTACATAACGAAACATTTCCGGAGAAAAGCTTGGAATACCTTTAAAATGAAGCACCTCACCACTCGTAACGGAGTCTCCAATTTTGAAGTTTCCGGAATCGTAAAGACCAATTACATCCCCTGGGAATGCTTCGTCGACTATAGTTTTCTTTTCCGCCATGAAGGATGTAGGGTTCGAAAACTTCATTTTCCTATTCTGGCGAACGTGCAAATAATTTGTATTCCGCTCAAAGCGACCTGAACAAATGCGTAAGCACGCAATTCTATCGCGGTGTTTAGGCTCCATATTA
>JABSSK010000004.1 GCA_013214265.1 Saprospiraceae bacterium
ATAAAATGATATAAAATCTGGATTTGCGTTTTATAATTGGATGCCTTCCATTTGTTCCCGCTCCACATATTTTTTCCAAGTCTCTATTTTACTATCAATACTTATAGAGATTATTTCCAGATTATTATTGTCAGCATAATCCACTTCCAGTTGTCGGAGATAAGGATGTTCTTTAATGCACGGCTTGCACCACGTGGCCCATACATCAATGTAGAGATATTTGCCCTCATAATCACTTAAGTCAATTTGGTTACCGGAAGCATCTTGAAAGGTGAAAGCATTACCTTTTTGCCCAATCAGCGAAAGCTTATATTGATTTTTTTCGTATCGTGCTGCCAGAACATCTTGGAATCGATTCAGTTCTTCCTTTGCCATCTCTTTGAATACTTCAGAACAGCTGCTATTGTCAATTTCTTGTATGGCTTGCTTCATTTCGGTGGCCAGCATGATGTTGAAACTGTCTTGAGGAAGTGGTGAACGTATTGCATTATTGAGTTTGTCTCTGATTTTTGCAATGGAGGCTAAAACCAGGTTGTTGGGTGATGTTGGTCCGGAAATGATAAGGGAAGGTACGGGGTTCTTTACTTCGAATGTAACCGTAGTTTGTTGGCCATCCTTTAAAAATAAATCAGCTATGGTCTTCACATTTTCTCCTGAGTAATAAAACAGCTTATATCTTGTTTCTTCCGGAGAATGGATGGTTATCTTACTTTTTCCATCTTCATTAGCAAAACCGATACCTACTTGAATCATAGGAGATGCACTTGGGTCATATAATACAAGGCTATCTACGGATGAATGGTCACCAATCATTGCTATATCCACGGTAGTCTGATCAGGACTACAAGCTACTAGTAAAACAAGCCATAACCAGGAATAATTGACGAAGGAAATAAGGTAGGTTTTCATAGACTGATCTTTTTTTGTTTGATAAAATTCTCTTTTCGTAAAAAAATGAAATGACCCTGAGTATGAAAAGGAAGTTGACTAATCTCTTTGTAGGAAGGGGTTACAGTACTTCAGGTTTTGTACGGACAAATTGTTGGTTGAGGAAGAGTATTGATCCTATTATGATGTTAAGCAAAGTTTTGGGTAGTATTAGCTTTCCACTTTGATTGGGATATCCAAATGGTCAGTTTACTACTATTTTACGGTTTTAAGGTTAAATTAAAAAGAGACTGACGATTTCTTTTTTTGATAACCGCAGGTGAATACTTTTTGAGTAGCCCCGATTGAATTGGGATACACCTTATGTTTTACATGATTGATCAGTATAGCAAACAAATCAATAGGTTTGAATACAGCGAAAGGTATGTAAATTATCAAGTGCCTTGAGTTGGGGGGTGTTTTAAGCAAGAGAGGGAAAAATACGCTTACAGAACAGCAAATAAACACAAAATAAAACCAGGGGAATCTGCATTACAGATTCCCCTGGTTAAGCGTCCTTAGACATTTCTGGGTTAATAGACGACAGATATTATTCGAGCAAATAAAACTATTAGAAGTCGTCGTTAATTGAGCGACCCATAAAGGTTAATGCAGAACGGAAACCTACGTACGACTTAGTGGTGTCCTGATATTCATACGCACGGGTGCTGGTTTGTAAGAAATGGTAAACATCCTTCCAAGAACCCCCACGAATCACTTTCCGTTTGTCTGCTTCGGAGTCATTTTCCTGAGCATCGTATCGTATGTCCGGGTTCATGTCGTGAATAAAAGCATAAGAATTCTCATAGTATGCACTGCTTGTCCATTCGGCTACATTTCCTGCCATATTAAACAAGCCATAGTCATTGGGGAAATAGGCATCAGCTCGTACGGTATACATTCCACCATCTTCTGGATAATTACCACGCCCTGGTTTAAAGTTGGCTAGCAGGCAACCTTTGGCATTTCGCACATAAGGGCCACCCCATGGATAAGGAGCTAAATCTCGACCACCACGGGCAGCATATTCCCACTCAAATTCCGTAGGTAATCGGAAGTCTTCGATTTTCACACCTCCGTTTTTCAGGCCTGACTGGTATCCATTCCAAAGGCGAGTACGCCAATCACAGAATGCATTCGCCATTTTCCAATCTATACCCACCACGGGATAGTCGTCATAAGAGGGGTGTGAAAAATAGTTACGCGCCATAGGTTCATTGTAAGAGTAGGCGAAATCACGTACCCAGACGAGTGTATCCGGATATATCTTAGTTTCCTGCTCGACAATAAAAGAGCTTCGTGGTGAGTTACCACGATCCCTTGATGCACGCTTCCAGTCGTACCAGTCGTATTTGTAATCGAATAATTCGACGTTATATTCTTTGTTTGTGCCTAAGCGATCTTCACCTTGATAGTAAAGATCTTCCAGTGCTTCATCCGACCAATCAATATCGTATTCCCAGTCAATTTTTTCGTCTTCTGTATCATCTCTAAAATGACCCAGTATAGAATGAGCAATAGAATCGCGAACCCAATAAACAAATTGACGGTATTCATTATTGGTAATTTCAGTATCGTCCATGTAGAAACCTTGAATGGATATGGTTTTTGGACGTTGAATGAAGGTATTGGCTACGTCTTGATCCCCAACGCCTATTGTGAATGTTCCGGAAGGCACATATACCATTCCATATGGATTGATACCATTCCAAGAAGGGCGATTTTGAACGCCGATCAATTCTCCTGTCCCGCGGCTACCACCGCAAGATGTTACTAACACCACTAGCGCAGCCAGTGTAATCTTGAGTACATTTTTCATGTTAACACCCGAGTTTTCCTTCAGATTTAATGTTTGACCTTTTGAAAGCGTTCGTAAAGATATACGGTTTGTAGTTTTTACCAAAAATTAAAAAAATACAAATATCTCAATACGGATTAACACTAACATCTCATTAACGATGGCTTTCTTGAGCTTATTATCATGCACAGACTTTATTTTTAAAAATGTCCTACAGCCCAACGGTTAAGGTTAGAACGCGCGTGGATGATAAATAATTCTGGGTGGTCGACCCTGACCAATTGTTTTATTTAATCTATAGGTGAGTAATAACTCATGAGAGCCATTACTAACGTTATTTAAAGAGCTGATTGTCAAATCGTAAGCGTACGCAAGACGTAAGCCGTCACTTATATTCCAAGCACCAATTATTGCTACTGCATCTAGGCTGTTCGAGTTGTACCCTCGCAAAGAGCCACCAATGCCATATTTTTGTTCATAAACACCTAACACCGAAATTTCTGTTTGGGTTTGTAATATGTCGGAGCGAATCATAAAAGAGGGTTGGAGTGCAAAAGAATAACCCACGTCTACATTTGCAGAAAAAGTAGCGAAATAAGTACGAGTAGTTTGAATGTCAAGGCTGGTAAGGCCAATTGATGGTTCGGTTACATTACGCACCGAAACGCCTCCTTCCAGCCATTCTCCTTTGTAGTAAACACCAACATCAAATACAGGCCTTTGTCCATTTTCTTCTGAAACAGGTAATAGGCCATCATTGTGATTAATGATGCCATTGGATTCGTCGTAAATACCATCAGGTGTTCTAATCATAGATCCGTCCAGAGATCTTTGTAAAAAACCGGCACCTAAACCTAGTGCAAGGACTCCGTTACCTATTTCTAACTGATAATTATAAGCTAATTGGATTAAGGTACTCTTTTGCACCCCTATTTGATCCGTTTTTAGTTGGAAGCCTAAGCCACCTCTTGCAATATATAGTGGCATATGTGCATTGATAGCTGTACTAGTTGGACTACCGGGTAAGTCAACCCATTGTTGACGATAGGTTCCATTAATATTGATATCATAATCAAGGCCAGCGTAGGCAGGATTATAATTGAACCGATTCATCATATATAGGCTGTACTGAATACCTTGTTGGGCATGTGATTGAAGAAGGCTTATGCCAAAAAAAAGTAAAATCAATTGTACTCTCATCTAGACAGCTGTTTTTGGACTAAAATTTACGGGTTACTTCGTGTTTTAGCCAGTTGAATCGAATCAATTATTGTTTGTGCTTCGTGTACATCCTTTACCGGACGTTGGCAAGTATAATCTTGACACACATATATTAAGGCCTCATGTGTTGATCCAGTTCTATTACGCAGTAAAGGGAATGCTGAATTTTCTTCGTTTGAAGCCATTACTAAACTTCCGGGCGCATACCGCTTTAAAATCGCATCTCGCTTTTCTTGATAGTCGGAGCCCACGATGGCCACTTCGTAATTAGGGTTTTCCTGCCAAAGTAAAACCCTGGCCCAGCGACCGAAAGATGATGGATAACGAAGAATCGCATTTCTCAATGATTCAATCATGTTTTCGGATTGCTGAATCCATTCAGGTTTACCTAAATATTTACCGAGTAACCACAAGTTCTGACACATCGTAGCATTACCTGACGGTACTGCCGAATCATACAAGTCTTTTTTACGCACGGGAGTTTGGGTTCCAGCTTCCGTAGTAAAATAAAACATTCCTGACGTTACATCAAGGAAGTGCTCAAGGACGAATTCAGTTAGGTCGGCTGCCTTACCAAGGTAGTCTAAATTTCCAGTAGACTTATATAATTCAATCAGTGATTCTATTAGAAAAGCATAGTCATCTAGATAGGCCCTGTTTTTGGACGTTCCCTTTTTCCAAGAATGGAATAACTGGGGGAAATCACCCCCTAAATGCGTCAGTAAAAATTGCATTTTAACCTTGGCTTTAGCCAACAAGGATTCGTCGTTGAGGGCTAAACTACATTTTGTCAATGCAGTAATCATAAGTGCATTCCAACTCAAAAGTTGCTTGTCATCAAGGCCCGGTATAACGCGTTGGTTCCGAGCTACAAGTAATTTCTCAATACTATGGTTCAAACTTTGATTTATCTCCTCATAATTGGCACTTATACCATTTGCATATTCCGTAAGGGAATGGGATCTAAATAAAATGTTTTTCCCCTCCCAATTTCCATCAGATTGCACGCCAAAGAAAGCTTTAAATAGATTGGTTTCACTTTCAAGGGTATTATCTATTTCCGCCTCAGTCCAAACATAAAAACCACCCTCTTCACCTTCCGTATCTGCATCAAGAGCCGAAAAATAACCTTCATTGTGATGATCCATTTCTCGGTCTACCCACGCCAAAGTCTGCTTTAATGCAGTTTCGATTTCTTGGTCAGGGTAGATTCGAATGTAATCAGCCATCAGTCCGGTGAGGAGTGCGTTATCATAGAGCATTTTTTCAAAATGGGGTATAAGCCAAGCTTCATCGGTGGCATAACGGGCAAACCCTCCTCCCAACTGGTCGTATATTCCACCGCGTAACATTTTTCGTAATGAAAGTAAAATATGCTGTTTGGCCTGTACATGACCCGTTAACAGATGATAGTCATAAGTATACCGCAAAGCCATAGTTTGCGGAAACTTTGGTGCGCCCTTAAAACCACCAAAATACGGGTCAAAGTCTTTGGATATCTGATCGAAGATTTGATGGGAAAATCCTTCAAATTCAGTAACGTTATCGTCAATTGGAGAAAGAATAGCGGCTTCTGTTCGATTGATCATTTCTATCAATTTGCCAGCCTGTTCTGTAACTACATCCTTTTTAGTAGTATAGAAAGTATGAATTCGCTGTAAAAGGTCTAACCAAGAAGGTCGGTTATGCTTGGGGGTAGGCGGAAAATATGTCCCCGCATAAAATGGCCTTCCATCTGGTAATAAAAAACAGTTAAGTGGCCATCCACCCGAACCGGTAAGGGCCTGGCATACCTCCATATAAACCTGGTCCAGGTCAGGTCTTTCTTCCCTATCAATTTTTATATTTATAAAATGTGTATTCATATACGCTGCGGTGGCAGGGTCTTCGAATGATTCATGAGCCATGACATGACACCAATGGCAAGATGAATAGCCTACACTCACAAGAATTGGTTTGTCCTGCTGTTTAGCTAATTCGAGAGCAGATGTTGACCAAGGATGCCAATCGACTGGATTTTCAGCGTGCTGAAGTAAGTAAGGACTGGTTTCGTGTTGAAGTCGGTTCATAAACAGGTTGTATTCCTATTCATATAACCTTCCCTGTGGGTCATGGTTCATTTATATGCCTGATCAACTAATGGCATAGGAAGTTAGACGACATTTAACTTCCAGTATTTGCTTGACCTCTTCCAGGTCAACTTCATAAGGTTTATAGACAACATCGTTATCTGATATCAACCTGAGTTTTCCAGATGGAGTGCCTGACTTTATCTGTTGTACACGTTTGGCTACTACAACATCTGTGACGACCACATAAACATGGTTGTCGCGAATCGGAGCACCACGGCGCAGCTTTTCACATATTACCAAATCACCATTTGTTATGGTAGGTAGCATGCTGTCACCACTGATTTCAACCGCAATTAAATTACCATCCAAACCTGGTATTGAGAAACGGGGTAGGTTGTCATTATTGTTGCTTTCTTGATTGATCGCATCTCCAGCAAGCGCTCTTAGTGGAGCTAAAACAATATTTCCTGAGCGGCCAAACTGCCTTTCTTCTTTATCACGTGCTGGAATACCACCAGTGATTTCGGCATTTGGTAAGAACATTTGTAGGCTAATACCAAAGAGATAATTCGCATTTATGCTGAAATGATCAAACAATTTGTTTAGTTGATCGACCGTTATGTTTCGTTGCCCCTTTAAAATGCTGTTAATAACGTGGTTATAAGTTCCAAGTTTTTTGGCAATGTCTGACTTTCCTTTGATAATATTCCTTTTTTCCAACTCTTGGAATACTTGACTAAAGCGTTGATTGACGATATGATCCGAAAAATTACCCATTTTTGTTTGAAATGTTTTAAAAAGACTGGATTTTTAAAACTATATGTTTTATATTTGTATTGTAAGCCGTTTCAAAAACAAGTTTGTTTCGAAAAGGCATGATCAAGATACAAAAAGTTGTTAAGTAAGAAATCATGAAACATCGTCCGTCAAAAAAAAATAAAGCCAAATCCGCTGCCCGGTCCCGATTTAGCGGTTCTGTTTTACTAGGAAAATATGTTAAGTCGTCTTCCTCGTTCAACCGCCTTATCCGATGGCCCATTCGTTTTTTTTCAGGGCTACACAAATGGTATGTTGCGCTTAAGTATAAGGTGTTTAGATTTAGCGGAGGTATATTAGGAAGCGGTAAAATGCCGTGGCTAAAGTTTGGTATTTTGGTTGCAGCGGTCTTTTTTGTTTTCAAAAAAGATATTAAGCTTACGCTAAATATGGGTGCTCTAAAACATTCTGCTGCAGCCCAACCACATCCAAAAGAGAACCCTAGTACCATTACTGAAATGGGTATTTCGCCTTCGCCACCAGTCAAAAGTTATAACAAAAAAATTACTTTAGCCAATGCATCTATGTTGTCACAACAAGATGTAGATGCTTACATCAGGAGATTTTTGAAGGTTGCTCAAATGGAATATAAAAAGTACCGAATTCCAGTAAGTATAAAGCTAGCCCAAGGCTTAGCGGAGAGTGAGGCTGGCAAAAACAATGCCGCATTAACAGATAACAATCACTTTGGGGGTGCAATGCAAATCATGACCTATCACACCGCTTGGGAAAACTGGAGAGCTCATTCTGTTCTTTTACATCGGTCCTATCCTGAATTATTTGAAATGGATTCGCAGGACTACAAAAGTTGGGCACAAGGACTGAAGAAATCTGGTTACTCCAAAAAAAGAAACTACGACCAAATATTAATCAACATTATTGAAACATTCTCTCTGCAGCAATTTGATGTTTGATGTCAACAACCACAATGGCCTTGAAAATATAGACAGCGTTCAAAGCAAGTATCAGTTAACCATAAACATGCAAAAGCTTAATATCCTTTTTTAAAGTGGTTTTTCTCTTGATGAAGGCCGTCGTAACTGACGGCCTTATTTTTTATTGAGGTAAAGCAGCCAAGACAATAGTAGCCTCGTCTTTTCCGATCGATGACATGGTAATAGCTTGATTAGAAGGAATGTAAAAGTGATCGCCTTTAGACCATATTTTTGAGGCTGCTTTCATTTTACCATGTAAGATCAAACCTATAGTTGGACCTTCTTTTGTTCCTGACCACTTGGGTGTGGTCTTACCGAGCTTTATTTGACTTAATTCGAAATCTGGTGCAGGCGTTGGAAATTTAACCTCTCCCGCTTTTATTTTTATCGGATCAACCATGAAAGGAGGGTGGTTTTGTAATATGGTATGATTTAATAATTCATGAACGGCAATGTGTTTGATGGTAAGACCACCCCTAAAAACATTGTCTGAATTGGCCATGATTTCGACATTTAAACCTTCAAGATAAGCGTGCAAAATACCAGCATCTTGATAAATAGCTTCACCGGGATTTAGTTTTAAAATATGCATGAGAAATATAGATAATATACCTCGATCGAAATCTCCATTTTGGTTAGTGTAAGTTGAAAAGGCTTTTTTTGCCCAATAATCAGGTGATGTTTTGAGCAAATTTGCTAATGGTTTTTCCACTAGTTCCTCGTAAAGCGGTTGCAAATACAGGTTTATTGTTTCCTGCGGGCATGTCATAATATGCCGATAAAGTTTTTCTATACTTATTTGCAAATAGTCATGGAGTATTTTCCACTGCTCATAGCGAGCCATGGATATAGATATCTGTTGCGCTGATTTGAAGCCATGTAGCAAATAAAAATCAGTAAGGGCTAGCATTAACTCTGGTTTGTGATTGGCGTCACGAAAAACCCGATTGTAAGCTGTTGTTGGTATTCCTAATTTTTCTTCTTTTATGAAACCAATTTGTGCTCGCTCTTTATCGGGGTGTGCCTGTATGGAAAGCATATCGTGCACATCTAAAACTTTGAACAGAAAAGGAAGGGTGCCGTCAAATTCGTTGATAACTTTTTTGCCTAGGGATGATTTTCCAGGACCAGAGAGCCATTGGTTAAGATTCATTTTTTCCTCGTTGGGTAAATGAATGACAGCTGGCCCTTTTGGATGAGCGCCCATCCACAATTCGGCTTGTGGTTGGGAAGCAGGTGATGGCAGGTTCAAAAGATTTGTGATTCCGGATTTTCCACCCCAGGCATATGGCTGAATAAATCCGCTCAATTGATACATGTTTTCCATAAGGGAAGGTATTAAAATCACTTCGATTTATTCATTTTTGTAATGGTTATGTTGAATATTAGCGCCTTTTGCGTGTAGACACAAGTTTTGTTTGGATGTCATCATAAACATCCCGAAATTCGCAGTTTTGCAAAATGAAGCATTTTTTTAAAAACTTTTGTATTGGGAAGAATTCTAGCTTTTGATTACGGTACCAAACGAATAGGAATAGCTGTTACTGATCCGCTTAGGATCATTGCTAACGGACTTGATACCGTGCCAACATCGGAAATTTTCAACTTTTTAGATCATTACTTGAGTGAGCAAGAAGTGGAACAATTTGTGGTGGGTGAGCCGATGCATGCGGATGGATCTCCGGCTCAAATTGCCCACCTGATTATCGGTTTTGTGCGAAAGTTGAAGAAACGGTATCCAAACATACCCATACAATTGATAGATGAACGTTACACGTCGGAGGAAGCTAAACAGATCATCAGACAAAGTGGGTTGAGCAAAAAGAAAAGACGGGATAAATCGCTTGTTGATAAAGTGAGTGCAGTTATTATTTTACAGGATTATATGGACGAGTTCCTATCCTAAAAATTGTGTATTAATGTTGTTACCAATTTATGCTTATGGGCAACCTGTGTTGAGAAAAGTCGGGTTGGATATTGATCAGGAATATCCTGGATTGGACAAGCTGTTATCCGATATGTGGGAAACCATGTATAATGCTAACGGTGTGGGCTTGGCCGCTCCGCAAATCGGCAGGGCCATACGATTGTTTCTAGTAGACACAGTTCAAATTATGGAAGAAGGAGAAGAAGATAATGGCATTAAACAAGTATTTATTAACGCACAAAAAATAGAAGAGGGTGGTGAGCCATGGACATACGAAGAGGGGTGTTTGAGTATTCCAGATATTCGTGGGGATGTGGACCGCCCCGAGCAAATCAAATTAGCGTTTTACGACGAAAAATTTGAGCGTCATGAAACTGTATTTACTGGGATGAATGCACGCGTCATTCAACATGAGTATGATCACATTGATGGCATTCTTTTTACGGAGCATTTGAAGCCTGTAAAGAAGCAATTGGTTCGACGGAAACTGGAGAACATTAGAAAAGGAAAGGCACAATCGGATTATAAAATGGCATTCGCAGTTAACAAAAAACGCTGAGGTAAAGGCACGCTCTATCCTTTGCGCCCAAAATCGGCTGGTATTTCTCCCCAATTTTTTGTGTCCCATTTCAGAATTGGGTTGTCGTAAGTGTTTTCTTCGAGCCATTTCTCTCCGCGCGCAATAAGCTCATAGAGAAAAGCAGTTTTGTTGGTTCTTTTTAGTTTGGTTCGGCATTTTTTGGCCTTAATCCATTTCATGGCTATAGCTGAATCCGTATAGACAGGAATATCTGATTTTTGTTGCTTCAACCAAGCCAATCCGTGAACTAATCCAAGGAACTCACCTATATTATTAGTACCCAAGGGAAATGACTGATGAAATATTCGCTCACCAGAACGTGTATCCACGCCCTGATATTCCATTTTGCCGGGGTTTCCACTACAAGCGGCATCCACACTAAGGCTATCCCAAATAATTTTATCTCCGTCGGGATCCTCTGGTCTGATCGTACTATGTGACTTTTTTGTAGGTACACCTGATTTAGCGATATAGTTACTGCTATTATCTGAGAATGCTTCCTCTGCCGCCGAAAGAGAAGTGAAAGATTTGTATTTTGCGCCCGGAAAATTTTTGACCTGACGCAGGCACTCTGTCCAGGAGCTATAAATACCGGGCTCGTGACCCTCCCAAACTACATAGAACTTTTTCTTTGCCATACATTTATTTGGTACTGAGAAAAGTAAAGGTACGATAAGAAATGGACTCGTTTTTATGATTGTTTTCATTTCATCTACCTATTATGACCAAACACCAAAAAGCAAAGAAATTGAATCCTGCATACATGAAGTTCATTGACACACATACTCATTTATATGTAGAGCAATTTGATGATGATCGTCATACCGTAATAAAACGAGCTATTGATAGTGGGGTAACACGTTTTTATTTACCCAATATTGATACGGAAAGCGTAGAGGGTATGTTGGTGCTCGAAAAAGAATATCCTGATCACTGTTTTCCTATGATCGGACTTCATCCTTGTTCGGTCAAAGCGGATTACAAGGAGCAATTAACTGTTATGCGAGGATGGCTCAACAAGAGATCATTTGCAGCTATCGGAGAAATTGGTATGGATTTGTATTGGGATACAACATTTCGCAAACAGCAAGAAGATGCTTTTCTTAGGCAATGCGAATGGGCTATGGAATCAGATCTTCCCATTGTTATTCATAGCAGAGAAACTACAGAAGTATTGATAGAGATGATACAATCCATTAATGATATTCGGTTACGAGGTATTTTTCATTGTTTCACCGGTAATGTAAAACAAGCGGAGGCTATTACTAATTTGGGATTTAAACTTGGTATAGGTGGGGTTGCTACATTTAAAAATGGGGGATTGGACAAAACACTGGCTGACGTTAATTTGGAACATATAGTGTTAGAGACCGATTCACCCTATTTGGCGCCAAAGCCTCATCGGGGGAAAAGAAATGAATCTGCTTACATAGTGCTAGTGGCAGAGAAATTAGCTGAAATTTACGGAGTTTCACTAGCAAAAGTTGCTGAGGTTACATCAAAAAATGCTAGAGAAGTATTTAAATAATAAGAAAGTATATAGGTAACAGACTGTAAACAACAAGTAAAGCTAGGTGTATGATCTAGATTGGTGTACAATCAAAAATTTTGAATTATTGCATCTTTTTACAAATTTTATCGCCCCTTACAGTTGTTAAAAAGCGGTTAATACTTATTTTTGCCCAAGTTCGAACCTTTCGTTAGCTAAGCATAATCCCTCAAAAGAACATTTACGGATTACATAAAACCCGTTAAAAGATTAAGCGGAAACATTGGAATGCTTGTCGAAAAGTATATCTTTCGCTTTTATTGAATGGAGAGGTGCTCGAGTGGCTGAAGAGGCACGCCTGGAAAGCGTGTATACCCTAACAGGGTATCGAGGGTTCGAATCCCTCTCTCTCCGCATTTGTTTAACTGATTAAAAAAACAATCGTAAAACCTTATTGACTATGCGAAAATTGTTAGCACTACTGCTTATCATGGGTTTGGCAGTTTTTTCTGCCAACGTAGCATACGCCCAGGACGCTGACACTACTTCAATGGAAGCTGACACGGCAGCTGCGGAAGACGCTGCTATGGATGAAATGGCTGAAGAACCAGCTGCACCTGCTGCGGATGATGCAGGAGTGGAATCTACAGCTCCTTCTTTGAGTGGTTATCAGATTCTGAAAAAGTATTTCATCGATGGTGACTGGAGATTCATGAGCTTCGTATTGATTTGCTTGATTCTAGGTCTGGCATTCTGTATTGAGCGTATAATCACACTCAATATTGCTACAACCAACACGGATAAGCTATTGTCTCGTATTGATGAGACTCTCAAAGCCGGAGATGTTGACGGCGCCAAAGAAATTTGCAAATCAACACCTGGACCAACAGCAAGTATTCTTTTCGAAGGATTAAAGAATGCTGACCAAGGACCTGAGGCTGTAGAGAAAGCTATCGTTTCTTACGGTGGTGTTCAGATGGGTCTGTTGGAACGCGGCTTGGTTTGGATTTCTCTATTTATCGCTATTGCACCGATGCTTGGTTTCATGGGTACAGTAATTGGTATGATTCAGGCTTTCGACCGTATTGAAGCTGTCGGTGACTTATCTCCTTCTGTAGTAGCAGGTGGTATCAAAGTGGCTCTTTTGACTACGGTATTTGGTCTGATTACTGCGATTATCCTACAAATTTTCTACAACTACATCGTGAACAAAATCGATGGTATTGTGAATAAGATGGAGGATGCTTCTATCGCACTTGTGGATATCATGGCCGAGAACAACGTATTCAAAAACTAAGAAAGACCTCTATTAATTATGTATAAGTTTCTTGTAGCAAACGGTCAGCGCTTAGCGTTTGGACTGGGAATCCTGATCACAGCGATTTTCCTGTTCAGTGTTATCGGTGGCTTAGATCAATTCAACGAACTTCCCGATGAGGATCAAGCAACAACGTCAATTTTTAACGCGGGTATTTCCGGGGCAATCATTTTGATTGTAATTGCTGCTGTTGCTTTGATTGCATTTGGGTTGATGCAGGTGCTTTCCGACCTGAAGGGTTCGATGAAAGGGATCATTGGCTTAGTAGTATTGCTAGTGATTTTCTTTATCGCATACTCTACTGCAAATGGTGATGCGGCGGCAGAAATAGCCCCAATAAGCACAGCGATTGAAAAGGTTGGAGGAATTGCACCCGGTAACTTGAAGTTTATAGGGGGGTCAATCATAACTGCAATGGTTTTGGTTGGAACTGCTTTTGCTTCATTTGTACTAGCAGAGATCATTAACTTTTTCAAATAATACATTATGGCAAGGACAAGCGCTAGAGATCGGATGAAGAACGAGATCAATGCCGGTTCAATGGCCGACATTGCCTTCTTGCTACTCATCTTCTTTCTCGTGACGACAACGATTGTAGAAGACAAAGGGATTACCGTTAAGCTGCCACCATGGTCAGAAGAAGACCCAGAAACGCAGCGCTTGAAAGAGCGTAATGTATATGCTGTGTTGGTAAATGCCGGGAATGAACTTCTTGTTCGTGGACAACCAATGCGGGTATCTGATCTTCGTGATAATGCCAAAGAGTTTATCGCAAACCCGAATGGTCGTTCGGATTATGCAGAAAAACCTACCATGGCAATTATCTCACTCAAAAACGACCGAGGTACGGAATACAGAACGTACCTAGCCGTTTATAATGAGTTAAAAGGAGCCTATAACGAACTCTGGGATGAACTGGCACAAAGAAAGTTTGGTGTGCCTTACAGTGATGATCTTCCTCTGGCTCAACGAAAAGCCATAAAGGATGAGATTCCTATGGTTCTTTCTGAAGCTGAACCTACCAACTTCGCTGAAGGAGGTAGCTAAAGGCGATCGTCGTCGAAAACGCCATTTATTGCAAAAGCTGCTGTAAAAGGCACCAAAAACGATCATTATGTCTAAATTTTCCAAAAAAAGAGGTAAGTCGGATCCCGCTATTTCGACGGCTTCCCTCCCGGATATCATCTTCATGCTGCTTTTCTTCTTCATGGTAGTAACCGTGTTAAGAGATGCGGAGCTGAAGGTAAAGGTGGTTACACCTTACGCTACTGAATTGACCAAACTCGAGGAAAAGTCTCTGGTAAACTACCTGTATATTGGGCGCCCAACCCAGAAATTTCAGGATGTCTACGGAACAAAACCTCGTTTGCAGCTAGGGGATAAATTTGCAACAATCGCAGAAATACCTCTCTTCCTTGAAAAACACAAAGTGAAAATCCCAGAAGCAAAGCGGCCGAAGATTACCTCTTCTCTGCGCGTGGATGGTGAAGTAACTATGGGTGTAGTTCAGGATGTGAAAACAGAACTGCGAAAAGCCGGTCAACTCAAAGTGAATTACTCTGCAAAAACAGATCCTAATGCGAATTAATCCATTACGATCATGAAACATAAAAGCCTTTCTGGATTTCCAGAAAGGCTTTTTAATTTAACGTAAACGGTCCATCGATTTTACTAGTTGATCATCTTTTTGTATGAAGCGGTACGCGAGTCCGAGTAAAAGAATTGCTAATAATGGAAAAGCAATACCAACACCCGCTTGTAAAGTATCCGCAGAATCCACCATGCTATCTTGAAAAATAATTCCCATAACAAAACCAATTCCAGACAGCATGTATAGGATGGAAACGAAAGTTAAGCGCATTTGTGCTTTTCGGTTCTTAAATAGGAAAATAGAAACAAAAGCCAATAATCCTGATAAACCGAAGGCGACCATTAATGCAATATGATCCATCGCATTAAATATGCCGTCTTCCATATAAACGGAGGCTGGTATGGCATCAGAAGAAGTTATAGTTGGCGCAACAAATAAAGCACCTGCCGAACCAGAAGCTAATAGCAAAAATAAAAATTGTATTCGTTGTAACATGATATCAGATTTTCGGAATCATAATGAAGCTAATTCGAAAATTTCCTGGAGGAAAATTTTTAATGGTCAAATATAGTGTATTCTCATACGCCTTGGGGTAAGACGACCAGCTAAAGATTGGTGGTCTGCAATTCGGATTTACTACCTTTGCGGAATGAAAAAACAACCTGAATGTCAATCTAGCTACTGGGAATATGATGTTTTTCTAAAAGAAATAGATGTAGCTATTATTGGCTCCGGATTGGTTGGCCTGAATGCAGCTATTTACCTAGCAGAAAATTACCCAAAACTAAAAATTGTAGTTCTGGAACGAGGTTACCTGCCTGTTGGTGCCAGCACGAGAAATGCTGGGTTTGCTTGCTTTGGAAGTATGACAGAATTATTAGATGACCTCTCCACTCAAAAAGAAGATGAAGTATGGAAACTGGTGGAACAGCGCTACAGAGGATTACAGAAACTTCGAAAACGTTTGGGAGATAAAACTCTGGATTATATACCCTACGGTGGGTTTGAATTGTTTTCCAAAGACGAAGAAGATTCATATCAGGAATGTATGGATCATATGAGTGCATTCAATCGGACCCTTTCCTCCATAACAGGAGCCAAGGTGACATTCTCTAGCGCAGAACATAAAATAAAAGATTTTGGCTTGAGTAATATCAAATATCTAATTCATAATAAAGAGGAAGGCGGCCTCCATCCTGGAAAAATGATGGCTGCACTTCAGAAAAAATCAAGAACATTAGGTATTACTATCCTGTCAGGTGTAGAAGTAACTCACTTTGAAGAAGATCACCAGCAAGTTGTTCTACGTTTTTATAATGGACAAGCTATTACCGCCAACCGCTTACTTGTAGCTACCAATGGATTTGCTAAGCAATTACTCCCCAAATTAGGTGTGACCCCAGCAAGGAATCAAGTCTTTATCACAAAGCCAATACCTGGATTACAACTACAGGGCACATTTCATTTTGACAAAGGGTACATTTATTTTCGTAATGTTGACAACCGAATCCTCATAGGCGGTGCCAGGAATATTGATCCAGTTACAGAAGCAACTGTATCTTTTGGAGCAACAAGCGTTATCCAGAACTATTTGGTCCGATTTGTAGATCAGTATATTCTTTCAGATACACCAAACTGGGAAGTGGACCAAAGTTGGAGTGGTATAATGGGTATAGGGTCAACAAAAAAGCCGATCGTTAGCCATATCGGAAGGCGGGTTGTGGCTGCTGTTCGTTTAGGAGGTATGGGTGTTGCGCTTGGGAGTCTGTTAGGGGAAGAAGGGGCCAACTTATTAATGGAATGTTAATCCAGAGTTGTAAGAAGGCTGTTTCCTTTTTCCAATCGTTAGCATCATATTAATCGTATGAAAAAAATAACTGTAACAATAGTAAAGCTGTCGGCCATAATTATGGGCTACCTCCTTGTACCAACTATGTATGGGCAGAATGTGGCAACCGAGCCAGCAGACACAACGGGTAATCAGCGTATAGAAATTATCTGGTCAGATAGTCTGATCGTAAAGCGGATAGATGGCAACGAAGTCAATCAGCTAATAAGCATTGTCGTACTGCGGCAGGATAGTGCTTACATGTATTGTGATTCGGCTATCCTGATCAATGAAATTGATCTATATGCTTATGGTAATGTGAGTATTCGTCAGGGGGATTCCCTTACTGTTTTTGGCGATAGCCTTATTTATAATGGTAGGTTACGTCAAGCCAAACTAAGTGGTGAAGAGGTTGGGCTGTCGAATAAAGAACAACAACTTTTTACAGAACAATTGGATTATGACCTAAATACTAAAATGGCTTCCTATACATCTGGTGCTACTTTGGTCAATGAAGAAACACAACTCAGTAGTAAAGTCGGATATTATGATTTGGAGACGGAAACAGCCTATTTCAGCGATAGTGTTGCAGTTGCAGATGACGCTTTTGAGCTAAGAGCGGATACACTAGTCTTTCATGTGAACACTAAAATAGTGGATTTTGTAGGCCCTACTGTAATCCAAACAGATTCTGCTCAGATATACTGTGAAGACGGATATTATGATACAGAAAATGGATTTGCTGAATTTGCCCAAAACGCGCAGTATGTAAAGAATGACCAGCGTGCAAGTGCAGACCGAATGCGCTATAATGACGCGACTGGCGAGTATCAGTTAGAAGGTAATGCTCTTGTTATTGATACCATACGTCAAGCTAGGGCTCAATTTATCCAATATCAAGAAAGATCAGAAGATATTTATATGAGGGGTAATGCATATTATGTGGATAGTGAGCAGGAAATTACAGCTGAGGAAATTCAATACAACGGTACAACGGGGCAGTATGCAACTCGAGGGCGGTCTCGAGTAAGTGATCCGCCACAAGTATTATTAGCAGATCAGATAGACTTTCAGGATGAAGAAGAAAGTGGGTACGGCGAAGCCATCGGGAACGTAGTATGGCAAGATACCTCAGCAGCACTTACCATCAACACGGATACTATGCAATATGAAAAGGGTAGGGACTATTTGAAAGCTATTGGTGGGCCACAAGGTCGACCAGAATTGATTACGATTTCAGAGGGTGATTCCCTTTTTATGGCTTCTGATACTCTAGTGGGTAGCCAAGCGGATACGCTTGAATCAGACACGAGTAGGCTTCTACTTGCGTTTAATGATGTTAGGATTTTTAAATCTAATTTGCAGGCGGTAAGCGATTCGCTGTCATACCATACCGGTGATTCCTTATTTGTGTTTTATGGAGATCCGGTGCTTTGGTCCGATACATCACAATTTACAGGGGATACCATCCTTATGCGGTTGAAGAATGATCAGATTGATCGGATTTTCCTTAGGGGTAATGCATTTATTATTAATATTTCGGATGACCAGTTTTTTAATCAAATTAAAGGAAAATATATCGAGGCCATCTTTAGAAACAATGAACTTTGGCGAATTAATGTTGACGGTAATGCCGAAACTATCTATTATGCAAAGGATGATGTGGGTGGTTATGTTGGTGTCAATCAGACTGTCTGTAGTGAAATGATTCTGTATTTTGGAGCCAACGAGGTAGAGAGAATAAAGCTATTTAAAGATCCCGACTCAAGTATTACGCCTATGAGGCAAGCTGATCATGATACCCTCAGACTAGATGGGTTTGAATGGATAACGGATAAGCGACCTCAGTCCAGAGCGGATCTTTTTGTTCAATTATTCGAATAATGGAAAATCGAATATCTGTTATGCCTAGTATCAAAAAGACTTTAAGCATTTTGGTTGCTATTTTCTCCCTATGCATCCTGACATGGGCAAACGAACCTATGCAGATGTTAAATTATGCCAATGAGTCCTATCAAAAAGGTAATTACCTAGAAGCCATTCAAGCTTACGAAGCTATTCTAGATAATGGCTATTCTTCAACGTCCTTGTACCATAATTTGGGAAATGCATACTACAAAGAGGATCAACCTGGGTATGCAGCGCTTAATTTTCACCGTGGCCTGAGGTTATCTCCCCGCGACCAAGGTCTGAAAAATAACCTCGAGCTGATATACAGCGGAGTTTCAGCACCCATTTCAGAGATACCGCCTGTTTGGGGCCGGAGCGTCTGGAGGGGTACACAAATTGCTTTGGGTAGTAACGGATGGTCTATAGTTGGTGCTTTTTGCATTTGGGCTGGTTTCTTTTTTTTATATCAGTGGCGTACAGCTCCAGTTCGTAAGGTTCGGAAGCGAGGGTTTGTATTGGGAATACTTATTATTATGCTATCCGCTTTACCTTTTACTTTAGCATGGGGTGCTTTTCAGAATCAGATGAGTAAAAATATTGCAGTTGTTGTGGATATGCCTAAATCGTTTTTTCGTGCTGCTGATGATAGAAGCGAGATGATACGTTCTTTGCCCGCAGGAACTACACTATATCTTCGAGATCAAATCGGGCCATGGGTTAAAGTTCAACTACGCAATGGGCAATCTGGATGGATGAATGAAGGTGATTTCATCAAAGCCTGATGTGCCCAACGTATTTAGAGGGGGTATAAATCAATTTGATATTAAGACCTGTCGTTCCGCAGCATCCCATTTTCCATAATCTGCAATGTTTGTATTTGTAATCTCGCTAGTATGCGTGCTTTTACCTCATATCCATAATTTCATTTATACTTTATTAAGGACGTAACACAATTAATCGTTCAGTGATGGTCTCACCTGCAAAGGTGAAATGAACAAAGTATACACCCGCAGCCAAGCGTTGTACTGCTATATCCTTCTGGTAGTTACCTTCCGGTAAAAAGGTATCCTTACTTAGGGTCTGAACCAATTGTCCAGAAACCGTTCGGATAGCAAGGGAGTACGCACCAGCGCTTGGCAGATTGAACGCAACAGAAGATTTGTCGAGCGCCGGATTCGGTTGTACGCGCAAATATAGACGGCCTAACTTTTCCAATTGTTCATCTGCAGTGTGCGTCTCGCCAATCATATTAGCCACAATATTGGGCTCCTCTTGAATAGAATCATTAGTAGGAGAAGTATTACACCCAAGTATGGTGGCGAGTAATTCGCTATTAGGGGGTGCATGAAATCCTGGTTTCAGGATAATGCTCTCACCGGCTACTAAAACGGTTTTACTTCCGGGGGCTAGTTTACCATCCGCAATTAGGGTAGAACCAGCATTGTGCCGACCCAAAGCAATTGTTCCACTAATTAGCGTGTCTCTGGGTTCGCAGGTGTTTTGAGGAATTGGGGTGCCCCGACATTCGCACATTTGTGTATAGATATCGTTATTCGTATTTGGGTCATTATCATTGCAATCGGTCCCAACTGGTGGGCACGGATATACATCAAATTGTACTTCTGATATGCCACTGCAAAGAGCACCATAATTGGCAATAGCGGTGAATAACAAATATCTGGCACCAATCCCACGCAGTGCATCCCAGTCAAAACCAGAGTAATCGGGCTGTCCAGAGGCGGCATCCCAGGTAAAGACACCTGCTTCAAACCAAAATGAACCATCAAGAGAATAATCAACAGCTACCAGCCTGAATCCTTGATCTGTTGCTTGCGTAGCATTGTAATTCCATATGTGTAGATTGACCTATAGATAAATCTCCCCCAGGTCATATTCAATCCAATGACTTAAACCGCGCAAAGGGTTGGGACTTTGTCGAGGAAGGCAACTCGACCAGCTATCAGCTGGGTGTGTAGAATGGCTACCTTGGTCACCACATGAGGCTACGGGCTCATAATCTCTTGCATTTGAGCAATCTTCATCAATACAAGGTGTACCTACGCATATGCACTGATCATTATAGTGATCATCAAAGGTTTGTGTATTACTGTCGTCACAGGCTGTACCCTCAGGAATACATGCCGTTAGGCAGGTGTATTCCCTTAAGAATGAGCCATCAATAACTTGCCATATTCGTTCTTTTTGAAAAGGCGTTTTCCAATGCACGGCGAAATCTTCACTGCCCCAGTTGTCTTGATGCAATACTTCTAAATAATATAGCCTACCCTGAATAAGCCAAATGGAATCGGAAGTTTGTGATTCCTCATCATCAAAGTCTGTTTCGTAGGTATGAGCATCTACTCTAGCAATCTCCATGTTGTCGTATGAAAGGGTATCGCTATACCCCAAGTACAGAAAGACCTGATAATCGCCAGTAACATTGAATTGATAAAAGCCGCTTTCTGGAGGGTATAGCCAGGCGCGGATTCTTGTTCCGTAGTTATCATTTCTTTCCAAAGGCCCTTTTAATTCATGGAGGGTTTCACTACGACTAGGTTGGGCAGGAAAGGATTCGCTGATAAGCAAATCTTTAATTTTACGACTGTAGATTGAATCAAAATACAATGCGTTTACCTGACCAAAGGCACCTGCACAAGGTGACGGTTCAATTGGTGTGCCATAACAATGGCAGTGGCCGTCAGCTTTATCATTTGTGGTACTGGGATCACCATCATCACATGGTGTTCCGGCAGGTGGGCAATTTTCGATACAAGCATTGTCAAATAAAAAGTCTCCATGGATTACCTCCCATTCTGCTGTATCAGGCATAGAGGGTCTGTTCCAATAAATAGTGCCATGGTCGTACCCTAGGTGTTCTTTGTAAATAAACCAGAAATAGTAAAAATGACCTGATTCAAGATACAAAGAGTCAGAAGTTTGAGATGCATATTTGTTGTGTTGGTCAGATTGTGTGTACCCATCAATGAAAGCAATAGTGTCTAAGGGACTGCCGGCTCCTCCAAGGGAAAATTTTAATAAGGCATAATCGTCAGCTGTGAGATTAAAAGTATAGTACCCTGTTTCTGGTGCTTGAATAAATCCCTCCATTACTGCACCAAAGTATTTATAATAGTTTTTAGGTGTTTCTAGTACATTGAGGTGTTTAATAATATCCGGGGACTGAGGGTAAGAAGAAGCAGCAGTCATATCAGAAATCTTTAATCCCCTGATATCGCTGTATACACGCCATTGAATGGTTCCAGCTTCCCCCAAACAGGTGGTATCTGGTGATTGCCCCCTCAGGTAGATGGTAGCAAGTAAAAAGATAGAAAAGATGATTGTTTTACGCATGATTTCTTCATCAAAAAGGGTTACAGAATAAATCCAATAGGAGCGCTTTGTGATTGAATGGAATGGAAATTGCGGATATTAGGAAGTATAATACTAAGGTCATTTGGAGATACACCGAACCAAAGGCATAGCTCTGCAAAATATTGATCAGCTGCGGTAGTTGGGATCAAGTTACCACGCCTACTTACCATAAGCGGATTATCTTGTATATATAAATCGGGATACTGGCCATACACATCGCCCCCATTGACTGCCCCTCCAGCTACAATGGCATTTCCGCCCCAGGCATGGTCAGAGCCATTGCCATTGGAAGTTAAGGTGCGAGCAAAGTCAGAAATAGTAAATAAGGATACTTGCCGATCGAGCCCTATCTCTTCCAAAGCATTATATAAATCGCCAATAGCTCGACTTACAACACCCAGCATAAGCTCTTGTTTGTTTAGTACTTCATTATGATGGTCCCATCCTCCGAAGGTCATGAAGAATGTTTGGCGATTATTTCCCAAGATACTGTTGGCAGCTATGGTTCGTGCGACCATATGCATGTTCTGAGATAAATAATGACTGCTGAATTGGGTGTTGAAGGGAGGTATTTGACCCACCGCAGCTTCAAATTCTTCAATAGAGTCTAGTGTTTGGTTAGTCAAATTTCCCATTGTCTGCTCAAAGACATTACCGTACATTTTGTCAACTATACTTTTGTAAGCATTGTCCCGTACTTCATTGTTAAAACCAGCATTCCCATTCCAGCGGCTGTAAGACTTTATTCCCTGTACGCCATTCCCTCGGTTGCTAATAGAATATTCCAGCGTATGACGTCCAGACTGAAATACGTTCCTACCTGATAAGGATATATTCATAGAAACGCCTTGGTTGGTGTCGGTCTCTTGAAGCAGATCGGCTAAGCGTCCGCCCCAACCAATAGCTTCACGACTTTGGGGGATTGCAGTTTGCCATTGTTGTATTTGATCAGAGTGGGAATATATTCCTAGTGGCAGTTTTTTTAAACCAGAACGGAAATCTGCTTCGTTTGCGAGCGGTTCAACCAGAGTACCCACATTGGTGATAAAAGCCAGATTTCCACTTTCATATAAGGAATGAACGTGTGTCATGCTAGGGTGAATACCCAGTTGTTTAGTCTGGGACGGCGCATGTATGGGTAGAAGAGAATCACGAGGAATGGCTAGATCAGAGCGTGTAGCAGCGTATTCAGCATATTCTGTTTGGCCAAATGGAACCAGCATGTTGTAACTGTCATTACCACCAGCCAATAGGATACAGACAAGTGCTTTATAGTCGCCAGGCGTTTCTAGCGAAGTACTAATCAGTTTGTTAGTGCCCATAAGACTGGCTAAAGTCGACATTAGTGTTGTAGTTCCCATAGCAGCGCAACCTGCTTGGCCCAAAAAGTGACGACGAGAGATTGATTTTGACATAGCTTATTTTTTGTGGGGCATTGTGTTATCGTAATACTAAGAAGTCGGGGGAAACCATTATGAGAAAAAGCATAAGGCGTATCTGATCTTCTGGTTTTTCTGCAGAGAAATCATGCATTGCATTCATGATGACGGCTTTGGTCTCCTCGGAGAGTTGACCCTGAGCAAGAATAAGGTTTAAGCGTTCGAGTACTGCGTTCAACTGGCCTTCCTCTGCCATGGTAAACTCTATATCTAACCCAAGGTAGGTACGGCGTGATTCTGTATATTTTTCGCCTGAGAAAATTGATTTAAACTCCATTGGGTCATGGCCACTGATAAGCCAGTTATGCATCAAATTTGCGTAACCTGTTATGGAGACCGAGTTTGTAATTTGGAATTCGGGGCCTACCAAGTTATTGTCAGCAATAGAACCTATTGGTTGGTAGTCGGGCTGGAAGAAATTGAAAACACTGGGCGATCCAAGTGGTTTCTGAAAAGTAGCACGATAGAATTTTTGCATTGCATTACGATACAATCCTTCCTCGCTGGCAGCATTAAGGCCACGGCACAATTGGGTATAACGAACAATAGGTTCTTTCAACATACCATGCCAAGGGTCATCTACATGATAACAATCGCGAGCCTCAGGATCGAGCAAGATCGCCCTGATCATTGATTTCATATCTCCACGCTCACCTTTCCCATTATCATTGAAAGCCTCCGTGACTCGTTGTATATATTCTGGCGACGGATTTGATTTTACTAATCTTTGGATGAGTAAACGTCCAATAAATGGACCTACGTTAGGATGGTTAAACAAGTTATCAAGTGCAGCATCAATATCCGCCATTCCATCAGGTATGGGGCGATCGGGAATCGAGTCGCCCAGCAGTAATTTCTTGGTACCGGTTTGATGCCATTGATCGAACATACGCATGGGTCGTAAAAAGCTCTGCTCACTCAGGGGGCGTTGGCCAAAGAGATAAGCATCCCCAAATGATAAGCCGGTGAATACTTTGGCAAATTCGTAGATGTCTTCATTGTCATACGTTGGAACTGGCGTACCCTGTTCATTCATGATCTGGGTACCATCTGAATTGAGCATATATAGTCCGATCGTAAACAATTGCATGACTTCGCGCGCATAATTTTCATCGGGAAAACGATTGCGGCTAGGATCTGCTTTAGGGTTATTGATGTGGGTAAGGTAAAGGCCCATGGCAGGATGCAGGGTGATATCTTGAAGTAAGTCACGAAAATTGCCAAATGAATGATCTAATAATACATCATAATAATTGGCGAGTGCTAGCGGATAATCGGCCAAGTCAGGTAGCTCAGAAAGAACAAAAATTTCACTGAGTCCTAGTGCAATTCGTGCACGAAGTACATCTGGTGCAGTCATGGTATATTGCCACCATGCAGTATGCCAGTAAAGGAGCCTGGGTTCTATTCGGTTGGGGTCCCCGCCACGAGCAAAAGTGGAGTCCAGTGCCATAACTGTTAATTGGCGCGTCAGGTCTTCTAATAAAAAAGGACGATCAATTTGAAATTGCTCTTCCAGCCATTCATTATAGCTTTTTTGGGTAGTAGCTTGTATGGATGTATAGTCTGCACCTAATGTGGCTTGTGCTAAAAAACGAGATGCAGCAGTTTCATTGGGTAGCAACCCTAAACCGTTGATCGTTGAGTTGTGTGCATGGTTGTCATGGCTGCTGCGAATTTGTACGCCTCCGGTATTACCATTTCCAATTCGTATAGGACTTTGACCAAATGAAACAGTAATTACTACAACCCACAAGCATGTCGTGAGCAAAGCCCTATACAGGTAGACATGTGACATATCATAATGTATTTGTAATATGAAAACCAAGGACTACCGAGCTCCTAATCCGGTTTGGAATAAGATCTTAATATCAAAATTAGAATAATGCTGTAGAGCTTACGGCATGAACGCGTGACATGAAAAGATTAGAAAAATCAGGTTTGGTTAGAACGAGATGAATAGATAAGATCTAGGAGGGATTGATCGATTCTCTAATTTACATAAAAGCTTTGTGTAAGTAAAGGTTTATACAAAGAAAAAGGCTCAGACCCAACAGTCTGAGCCTTTTTATCAGCTTCGTGTTATAGATTGGATAGAGGCTTTTTATTCCTTGCCCCCTTTGAGTTGATTTTGGTATTCTTCCAAGTCAGCCCATTTCTCCTCAACACAAAGTTGTGCTTGCTTGGCCCAAGTTCCTGGGTCATGCATACGGTAGCGGGATCCAGCTGCGTCCAGAACAGCTTGTAATTTTTCGAGGTCTGCATTAGCAAGGTCTGCCCAGCTATTAATACCAGCATCATTGAGTAGGCCTTCAATTTTAGGTCCGATACCTTCAACAGCTTTTAGATCATTAACTTTGATCTTTTTCCCAGAAGGAAGTTCAACTTTGGCAACTTTAGCTTTAGCGGCGGGTTTTGCCTTCTTTTCTGCTGGAGCTTCCTTAGCAGCAGCTTTTTTCGTTGCCTTAACGGGTGCTTCCTCTACAGCAGGTGCAGCAGCCACAGGTGCTGGCTTCTCTGCTTTAGTTTTTTTCTTAGCAGTTGGAGCAGCTTTGGTAGCTACGGTAGTTGCTACATCTTCCTCAGTTAGAATAGAAACGTAGGTACGGTTATTTTTTTTGCGGCGGAAGTGGACCGTTCCGTCAATTGCTGCGTGCAGGGTAAAGTCTTTACCCATGTATACATTTTCCCCAGCGTGGAATTTAGTTCCGCGTTGGCGAATAAGGATATTTCCGGCTTGCGCTTTTTGGCCTCCGAATAACTTTACACCAAGACGCTTGCTTTTACTATCCCGGCCATTATCCGTACTACCTACACCTTTCTTATGTGCCATGACGACTAATTTTTATATTCAATATTAGATTAGGAAAACGGATAGTTGTTTATCCGGCAATGCTTTCAATGCGAATTTTCGTGAAACGCTGACGATGGCCATTTTTCTTACGATAGCCTTTGCGACGTTTTTTCTTGAAAACGATTACTTTATCGCCTTTCTGATGACCTAAAACCGTAGCATTTACGGATGCTTTCAGGACGGGCTTACCCAATTCGATAGTTCCGTCGCGGTCAATGAGGTGCACTTGGTCGAAGTCGACTTTGTCCCCTTCTTCTGCCTGTAACTGGTGGACGAAGAGCTCCTGCCCTTCCTCAACTTTAAATTGTTGACCAGCTATGGTTACAATTGCGAACATTATTAATTTCCTTTACGTTATTAACTATTTTTGAAATCGAGGTGCAAAGATAATTTTTTCCTGATAAATTTGAAAGGCTAATTCACTGATTTCCTTTGAAAACTATAAAAGGTTACGCAATGTGAAGTTTAATTTAAGTTTCTCATCCCCGCGACGCACTTTGACCTTTATTTTTTTCCCTTCTTTTTTACTGAATTTTCGCATCATGCCCTCCATGTTAAAAAAGTTGCTCGGCAAACCATTGATAGAAGTGATTCTATCCCCTTTTTGCAAACCAACTTTGTCCGCAGGACTATCGGGAATGACATAAAAAACAGTGAACTTATTGAGGTTGGCACCAAACGCACTCAAAACGAGACCACTACGATCAAAGTCATAGTCTTTGGATAAATCCTGGATAGGCCTTACGTAGATATTTTCGTCAATGTAGTCCAGAATGATGGAAAAATGCTCCAGCAGTTTATTCCCTATAATACCATTTCGGTTGTTGAGGTATACAGAGTCAGCCCGGTCAGAAAGTGCTTGAAAATGAGTTATGGGCTCGTCTAGTATCAACGTAGGCGGTAACAGATCAAAGTTTTGTACCCGCCCTAAATAACCATTAAGGGTTCCTCCCAGGCCAAAACCCAATGGACTAGGAATGACTTTTTCCGGTAGCCTGAGCAAGGAATCGGTGTTGGTGTAAAGCAGTAGGGAAAGACCTGCTCCAGTATCCATAAGCATTTTAGTTTCGATGGTTTGCTGATTGGGCAGCAAGGTTTGTGTAAATAGATAGGGTTTGCCACGGTGGAACTCAGTAGCTAAAGTTTGATACAAGCTTAAATCACGTTCGAAGAGCTGAGGGTCATAGAAGGTAACGGTTCGCTTACGATAATTAATTTCTAAAATAAATCTTCGGATCAGATCGGCTCCGATGATCCCATGAACGTTTATACCTGAAAATTGGTCAAACCGGAAATAGTCATCTTCAAGAACCAAAATGGAGCGATTATGAAGTGTCAAGCGATCCATTTTTAGATTGATTCCACGCACTAGATAGGCATACAGCTCAGTTTTCATATCAGCACCTAAAATGGTAAAGCGCTTTTGATAGTTCACATTGAGCATATCCGTTATCTCACGGTTGGTTAAAATGGTATGTTCTGCTCCGGTATCCAGAATAAAGCGAAGTGGGAAAATACGATTGAATACTATATTTAAGACAATGAAATTATTTTCATATTCAAATGGTATCTCTACTTTCCCTTTCGCGGCTAAAGGGAATTTGATGTCCGTATATTGACCATGTAATACGTTCAAACTAAAAAATAGAATGAACAGAATACAAATCCGGATACCCCTTATGTTGGTATTTTTTTTAAAAGTTGGCTCCTTTTTCCTGAAAGAATTTAGTCTATGGAACAAGTACTGTTCGCCGTCAAATATCCGCTCTAACATGATATGCATTGATTCGAATTTATTCTTTATCTGAGGCTCTTACCGTCCGGTAGGTTGAGTGTAAAGCCTATTAGTAGGTAGTGCTGTAGAATATACTTTTTGTAACACATTCATTTTTATAATTTTTTACTTTGGTTACAAGGTGCTATAAACAACAAATAGCGCAAGATGTTAGAGGGGAGTAATTTGTGATGTGAGTGTTCACACCTTTGATTTATTTGTTAAATATGTATCACTCCTTTTACATGCTGATATGATCTGAAGGGAAAAAGCCAGAATACTCATGAGGTAAGGCAAAACCCAGTAACAATAATTAATCGGTGCACCACTTCTCGCAGCCAATAATGCGGAATAGAGCTATCGAAACTGCGATATAAATCTATTCGCTCAGGTAAATTTAATTGGTTCAGGAATCATTAAGTGAGGCAAGTCAAAAAAAAACTGTCTCGAATTTGACATACAATTTACCTTTGATCAGCCTATGAATATTCTATTTGTTAATTCCCAACATTATTCTGTTTATGCTTAATTTTGGAAAAACTTTCAAATGATTTTTGGTTTTTTCGAACATTATTGTGAATTTAGTTGAATCGTAGTTAGTGTACAAAAAACACAAATTATGATCTAAAGCCCCCAAACAGACGCTAGTTTCAATACAACAAAAGGTTTAAATAGAACAAACCGAATCGACATTGCTGATGATATGCTTGTCCAATTGGATAACGCATATATTTTTATATGGATAGTATTTTACTTAATCAAACTGGATATTGTATGAAACTTAGAGTCGACACTTGCCCAAAATGGGCGCTCCTTGTCGTAGCTTTGTTGTTTAGCAACATGGCTTTGGCTCAACGCACCGTTGTTGGTGTAGTTACAGATGCCGAAAATGGAGAGCCACTGATCGGAGCAAACGTTTTAGTCGTTGGCACCACAACAGGTGCCGTTACTGACATCGACGGGTCTTATTCTTTGGATGTGCCCGGTGATGCCACCCAATTAGAGTTCTCCTATACGGGGTACACAACACAAACCATCACACTTGGTGCGACAAATGAACTCAAACTTTCACTCCGTGCAGGTGAAACGCTGGATGAGATCATTGTTGTTGGTTATGGAACACAGCGTAAGCGTGATCTTACTGGATCCGTAGCATCGTTGGATGAAAAGGATTTCAACCAAGGTGTTATTGTTGCGCCTGACCAATTGATTCAAGGACGTACACCTGGTGTACAGGTTGTAAACAATAGTGGTCAGCCTGGTGGTGCAACTACGGTTCGTATCCGTGGTAATGCATCTATTCGTGCCGGTAATGCGCCTCTTTTTGTAGTTGATGGTGTTCAGCTTAGCGGAGCTTCAACTAAGCCGGGAACAAATGCCGGAGGTTTGGGTGCTACGCCTCCTTCTAACCCACTGAACTACTTGAACCCAAATGATATTGAGTCCATTCAGGTCCTTAAGGATGCCTCAGCGACTGCTATCTACGGTTCTCGTGGTGCTAATGGTGTGGTTTTGATCACCACTAAGAGAGGACAATCAGGTGACCCACGCGTAAGCGTTAATACCTCCCTTGGCTTCTCAGGTGTTCTTCGTAAGTACGATGTGCTTGATGGTGACGAATACCGGGATGCGCTACGTCAGTATGGATTATCTAGCGGTGATTTTGGTGGGAATGTAGACGCTTTCGATGAAATTACCCAAACAGGTGTGGTTAACAACCACACGGTTGCAGTAAGTGGCGGTACAGACAAAGGTCGTTACCGGGTTTCTGTAGGCTATTTTGATCAGGATGGTATTATAAAGAATAACAACTTGACGCGCCTGAGTGCTAACATTAATGGTTCCTACAAGGTACTGAAAAATGATCGTTTGCAGTTAGATTTCAACTTGATCGCTTCTCGTACAGACGAGAATGCTCCTTCGATTTCAACGAATGCTGGTTTCCGAGGATCTTTGGTAGGTAACGCGCTGCAGTGGAACCCTACTCATCCATTGTACAACGCTGACGGGTCACCAATTATCATCCCTCAGTTCGGTAACTTTACGAACCCAGTAGCATTATTAGATGCTTTCGATGATAGAGTTGAAACAACAGACCTAATCTTTAGTATTGCGCCTTCTTTCAAAATTTCGGATAATCTGACTTATAAGCTTTCTTATGGTCTGAATACAGGTATTGGTTCTCGTCGTACGCAAATAAAAGGGTACTTGAACCTAGAGAATATCGAAGGTCGCGGGTTGGCATCATTCAACGAGACTACCAACAAGCAGCAAATCGTTACGAATACGTTACAGTACAACAACGATTTTGGTGGAATTAACTTCACTGGTCTTCTTGGTTATGAGTACCAATTGACCGAAGGTCGGGGTATTGGGTTTTCTGCTCAAGATTTCATCGTTGATGATATTGACTTTACTAATATTTTCCAAAACTCTACGCAAGGTAGCCGAGGTGTTGGTTCTGGACAAGGTCCTGATCAAGAACTACAATCATTCTTTGGTCGTGTGAACTTTAACATCAAGGATCGTTTCTTGGTAACAGGTACTGTTCGTATTGACGGTTCCAGTAAGTTCGGTGAAAACAATAAATACGGTACGTTCCCTGCATTCGCTGCAGCTTGGAACTTACATAATGAAGACTTCCTGGCGGGAGGACCTTTCGATAACCTTAAGTTTCGTGTAGGTTGGGGACAAACAGGTAACTCTGCTTTCCCTGCTGGTGCCGCTCAGGATCAGTTCTCTTTCGGTCAGCAGTCTATCGCTCTGTCCAACGTGGCTAACCCTGACTTGAGCTGGGAAACAACCACTACGTTCAATGCCGGTTTTGACTTCGCATTGTTCGACTACCGTCTGACGGGTTCTTTGGAGTATTTTAACCGTAATAGTGAAGACTTATTATTCCAGTTCCCAACGATTCAGCCAGCACCTGCTGGTTTCTACTGGATCAACCTAGATGGTAATGTAATTAACAAAGGGGTTGAATTAGCGTTGAACACAACACTAATCCAGAATGAAAAATTCTCATTTGATTTAGGTGGTAATATTACTTTCCTAGACAACACAATTGAGAATTATGACGGACCTGCTGTTCGTTATGGTCAGTTATTTGGTCAGGGTATTTCAGGTGCTACTATTCACTTATTACAGAATGGTCAGGCACTGAACTCTTTCTACCTACGTGATCACATAGAAATTGGTGATGATGGCCAATCTGTATTCGCTAACAACGAAGCACTTTCCTTCTTAGGAGATCCTAACCCAGATGTATTGTTAGGCTTGAACGCTGGATTATACTATGGTAATTGGTCATTGACAGCTAACTTCAATGGCTCTTTTGGAGCTGATGTTTATAACAACACTAAGAACACCGTTATTCCTATCGGTAACCTCGGATCTCGTAACATTGATGCGAACCTATTAGGTGGTGAAAACCAAGAAGCTACGTCTAACGCGATCAAATCATCTGATCGTTACTTAGAGAGTGGAAGCTATCTGAAGTTAGCTAACGCCACACTGGCTTACAACGTAGGAAACATTGGAGATGCAATTAGTGGTGTTAGATTATACGTGACTGGTCAAAACCTTTTCGTAATTACAGATTACACTGGATTTGATCCTGAGGTGAATACAGTGAATGACTTCAACGGCCTGCCTTCTGCAGGTATTGAATATGTTCCTTATCCATCAGCTCGTACAGTTGTATTCGGTGCAACGTTTAATTTCTAAAAATTATTCATTTTAGAGAATCTGACAAAAAGTCTAGATTTTGTCAGATTCTCATTAATTCTTGCAGGTTCGATTTATATTTTAGAAATTCTTGAAAGAATTGAAATCTGCTAAAAAGAAGAATTGTATGAAACTATTAGCTAAATGTTCACTTATCCTTGGTATGGTGGCTCTTATGGGGGCTTGTACAGACCTAGAGGAGGATTTGAACGATAACTTAACCAGATCAGAAGCTGAAACATTCTTAAATGCGAATACGGACGTTTCTGCTCTATTAGAATCCGCTTATCGTGGATTAGATGGTCCTTTTCAGGATCAAGCTCTTTTTTGGGCTGCTCAAGAGCACACCACTGACGAAGTGATGGGGCCAACGCGTGGACCAGACTGGGATGATAATGGTATCTGGCGTGTGTTACACGATCACACATGGTCACCTGACCATGCTTTCTTGGAAAACACGTTTAATCAGCTACTGCAAGTTGTATTTACAACAACTAATATCCTTACTTTCGAAACATCAGCTGCAGAAGCAGCGCAGGCGCGTTATATTCGTGCTTTCGTTATCTACTGTCTGGTTGACGGATGGGGTCAAGTACCTTTCAGAGAGGCAGGAGGTAATCTTCTTGAAGCGCCTTCTGTATTAAGTGGTGCTGAAGCTGTTGATTTAATTGTTAGTGAGTGTCAGGCTATCATCAATGATTTGCCAGAAGGTCCTACCCACTTAGCAAATAAAGATGCTGCTCGTACGCTTTTGATGAAAGCATACCTCAATAAAGGTGCTTTCGCTAACCGTGAAAATCCTACTTTTGATGGAGGTGATATGAATCAAGTTATCTCATTTGCTGACCAACTGATTAACTCAGGTAAGTACAGCCTTGCAGATAACTTCTTTGATAACTTTGCACCAAACAACGACCAAATCTCCACTGAGAATATCTGGACAGGAGAAAATGTTGGTGGCTCTCGCTCTGGCAACGTACGCTCTCGTTGGTTCTGTACGCTGCACTACAACCAGAATCCATCGGGTTGGAACGGATTTACCACTATTGCTGAGCTGTATAACAAGTTCGAAGGTGGTGACTCGCGCGCAGGTGGTGATTATGCTGGTATGACTGATGTGTCTGGTATCAAGGCTGGTTTCTTGGTAGGCCAGCAGTTCAATGGCAACGGAGATGCACTGCAAGATCGTAAAGGTAATGCACTTGCATTCACTGAAGAGGTGGCATTAGTTGAAACCGGAAATAATTTGGAAGTTACAGGTATTCGTGTGATCAAGTATCCAATTGATTACCTGAACGGCGATAACGTGGATAACGACTTCGTATTTTTCCGCTACGCTGATGTTTTGCTGATGAAAGCAGAAGCACTTTTGCGCTCTGGTAATGCCGGAGCTGCATTGGACATCGTAAACGAGATTCGTACTAAGCGTGGCGCTGCGCCATTTGCTTCTCTAGATCTTAATAACCTGCTTGATGAACGTGCACGCGAATTGTACTGGGAAGGACACCGTCGTACTGACTTGATCCGTTTCGGTAAATTCTTGGATGCATGGACAGACAAGCCAGCTTCAGGTCCTGAGCGTTTGTTATTTGCTATTCCTCCTACGGCACTGGCAGTTAACCCGAACCTGGCTCAGAATCCTGGATATTAATCTGGAATAACTGTGAATTGATATTCCACTTAGTAGGATTCCTATTAGAAAAAAATTCTATTAAGTAGTCTACATGTTGATAGGTCATTCGGCTCCCGAATGACCTATCTTTTTTAACTTCGCAGTTTCAACAATGAAAAAAATGGAGGTTATGAAGCAACTCATTGCAGGGCTCATGTTTGTAGCCCTTTGGTCATGTTCTGACCATAAAGCATTTGATGATCAAAAACTGCTGAAACTTCTCGATCCTGCTGAAACAGGACTGGTATTCAAGAATCATATTGAAAATACGGAGGACTTTAACATATTTAGCTACCGAAACTTCTACAACGGTGGGGGTGTGGCGATTGGTGACCTCAATAATGATGGCCTGTCAGATGTTTATATGACTGCCAATATGGGACCTAATAAGTTATTTCTCAATACTGGAAACTTGACATTTGAGGATATTTCTGAAAAAGCTGGTGTTGGGGGTAATAAAGGATGGAGCACAGGCGTGGTTCTTGTCGATATTAATCAGGATGACTGGTTAGACATTTATGTCTGTAATGCCGGATATGTGGAAGGTGATGATCAGGCTAATGAACTATTTATAAATCAAAAAGATGGTACGTTTATTGATCAAGCCGAAGCATATGGGCTAGATGAAAAAGGATATACGACCCATGCAGCTTTCTTTGATTACGATCAAGACGGAGACTTAGATGTCTATATTCTTAACAACAGCTTTATTCCGGTCAATACCCTCAATTATGCCAACAAGCGAGAACTGCGGGCTCCAGATTGGCCTGTCAGAGATTTTTTGAAAGGCGGAGGAGATAAACTCCTAAGAAATGACAACGGCCAGTTTTCGGATGTAAGTGAAGAAGCTGGTATCTATGGGAGCTTGGTTGGGTTTGGATTAGGCATTACAGTAGGAGACATTAATGGCGATTTACTACCAGATATGTATGTGTCTAATGACTTCTTTGAGCGAGATTACCTATATATCAATCAGGGTAATGGAACCTTCAAGGAAGATATCAAAAACTGGATGCAGCATATTAGCCTATCATCCATGGGGGCCGATATGGCTGATATCAATAATGACGGGTATCCTGAAATATTCGTTACCGAAATGCTTCCTGAAACAGATCGTCGCAGAAAAACTACCACTACCTTTGAAAATTTTAATACTTACTATCTAAAGCTTGAGCGTGATTTCTATCATCAATATATGCAGAACACGTTGCAGCTTAATAATACGGACCAAACGTTTAGTGAGGTAGCTAATTTTAGTGGTGTTGCTGCTTCTGATTGGAGTTGGGGAGCCCTCATGTTTGATGTTGATAATGATGGATATCGGGATCTTTACGTTTGTAATGGTGTGTATCAAGATGTGACTGATCAGGACTTTATTGATTTCTTCGCGAACGATATTGTTCAGAAGATGGCACTCACAGGAGAAAAAGAAGAGATGCAAAATGTAATTGATCGTATGCCTTCTAATCCGCAAAAGAATAAGCTTTTTCAGAATCAGGGTGACATAACTTTTAAGGACATAGGGGAAGAGTGGGGTATAACCCAACCTTCTTTTTCAAATGGAGCGGCTTATGGAGACTTGGATAATGATGGTGATCTCGATCTGGTAGTCAATAACCTGAACATGGACTCTTATCTTTTCGAAAATATGACGAATGAAAAGAGGGCACACCATTATTTAACGCTTGAACTCAAAGGAGATGAGGTGAATACCCGTGCCGTTGGTGCTGTGGTAGAACTGTACAAGAATAACGAAATCCTTAGCTTCCAGCAAATTCCCTTCCGAGGTTTTCAGTCTTCAGTTGACTACCGAATGACCTTTGGATTAGGGACAAATAATAAAGTGGATTCTCTCAAAATAAAATGGCCAAACCGGAACATATCTGTATTTACTGACATTCCAACGGATACCCTTTTATTAATTGATTACAATCAAGTGGAGAAAAACCCCCTTGCTCCTTCTTTAGTACAGGCTGGAAAGAGAAATGATAAATTTGTGAAGCCCGTAGCGGCTAACTTTGATGCACACCAGGAAGATGATTATATTGATTTTTTCCAAGAAGGACTCACGATACGCTTATTATCAAAAGAAGGTCCTTGTTCGGTCGTTGGTGATCTGAATGGTGACGGAAAAGATGACATGTTTGTTGGAGGAGCTGCTGGTCAGGAGGGAACAGTCATGTTGCAGAAAGATGGAGAATTAGTTGCTGTTGAAAACCCATCCATTGGTAAATATGCAGATTTCGAGGATACTGCAGCGCATTTATTTGATGCTGATCAGGATGGTGATCTGGATCTGTACATAGGTTCGGGCGGGAATCAGCGTCCTATGCGTGCTCGCTTGTTGCAGGACAGGTTATTCTTAAATGATGGTCAAGGCCAGTTTACCCTTTCAGCAAGTGCTATTCCATTGAATGGGTACAATACGGCAGCTGTCGCAAGTTTGGATATCGATCAAGATGGTGATCAAGATATTGTTGTAGCTAGCCGTTCCTTTCCTCAACAATACGGTCGTAGCCCTAGATCTTACATTTTTCTAAATGATGGTGCTGCTAATTTTGTAGATGCTACCGAAGAATGGGCTCCCGAACTCATTACCGCAGGGATGCTTACAGATGTGAAAGCTGTACAAATTAGTGGGGACGAACGTCCTGAGTTGGTCTTTACTGGGGAATGGATGGCGCCGTTAATTCTTGGGTATAAGAACGGAAAGTACGAATCTTTTTCTACCAATCTGGAGGACAAATCGGGATGGTGGTATGCCGTTCAGCCACTAGATGTAGATGGTGACGGCGATCAGGATCTGATTTTGGGTAACCGTGGGGATAATTTCTATTTCCAAGGTACGCAAGAGGAACCCGTCAAGTTATGGGTTGCTGATTTTGATAATAACCAAACCATTGAAAAAATCATTACCTATACCATTGATGGAGAGGATAAACCTGTAGCAATGAAAAGGGAATTGACAGGTCAATTGGTAAGCCTTAAGAAAGAGAATCTAAAGCATAATGATTATGCGGATCAAACCATGAATGATTTGTTTTCTCCGGAAGCGCGCGCCAAAGCAGTAGTGAGAATAGGAAATTATTTTCAATCAGCTGTTGCCATCAATCAAGGAGATGGTACGTTCGTACTTCAACCTCTTCCCCAAGAGGTACAATTCTCTTGTGTATGTGCTATCTATTGCACGGATCTGAATCAGGACCAATTACCAGATCTTATTCTTGCGGGTAATGAAAGTGGATTTTTACCCCAATTCTCTAAGCTAGATGCAAGCTATGGTCATATTTTGCTGAATCAGGGTAATGGAGCTTTCTCCGGTATACAGGCCAAGGAATCAGGCTTCTTCGTGCCCGGAGAAGTGCGTACCATACAGGGCGTACAGCTGGATGGGCAAGATCATATTTGGGTCGGTAGAAATGACCAGACCCCTATTTTATTTAAAATTCAAGACTAAAAAGGGTTTGTAAGAAATGAGGAAGATTCAAGCTACACTTAGAATCATAGGGCTTTGCTGTTTGGGCTTAATGAGCTGTAATCAGGAAACTCCAATCGAAACAGCAAGACCATTTGCCTTTACCATGCTGAATGGTAATGATATAGGACTCCAGTTCACAAATGAGCCAGAGCAATCCAGTGAATTCAATGTTTTTAATTATATGTACTTCTTCAATGGTGGGGGTACCGCTGCTGGGGATTTTAACCAAGACGGACGCATTGACCTGTATTTTACGAGTAATATGGGTAAGAATAAATTATTCCTGAACGAAGGCGACTTGTCTTTTCGTGATGTTTCAGCCGCTGCTGGTATTGAAGGTTCTGGCGGTTGGAAAACAGGTGCATCTGTGGTGGATATTAACCAGGATGGGCTACTAGACATTTACGTGAGCCAGATGGGCGATTTTCAAAATGTATCAGGAAAAAATCAACTGTTCATCTGTCAGGGGATTGAGGATGGGATACCTACCTTCAAGGATCAAGCTGATGCCTACGGGCTAGATCTTGTTCTGTTCGGAACCCAGTCTTCTTTTTTTGATTATGATCTGGACGGTGATCTTGATTTGTTTTTGCTCAATCATTCTCTGCATGCGAATGGTACTTTCGGGAAGCGTAAAGTCTTTGACGAAACCCATCCAAAAGCAGGAGATCGTTTATTTAGAAACGATAATGGAACCTTTACGGACGTTACTAGGCAGGCTGGAATTTTCAGTACCGTAATTGGGTATGGCCTAGGGATTGCTACAGGTGATATTAACTTAGACGGATGGCCCGATATTTATATTGGTAATGATTTTCATGAAAATGACTATTTGTATCTCAATCAACAAGACGGGACATTCAAAGAGGTGTTAAACGAGCAGATTCGGCATACCAGCAGGTTCTCTATGGGAGTCGATATGGCCGACCTCAATAACGATGCCTATAGTGAAATCATATCCTTGGATATGCTGCCCGAAGACCCTTTCATCCTGAAAAGTTCATTGGCCGAAGATTCATACAGTATTTTCAATTTTAAGTTGAGCTACGGGTATAACCATCAATACTCCAGAAACAACCTTCAGCTTAACCATGGAGATAATTCATTTAGTGAGATTGGAATCTTTTCTGGAGTTTTTGCTAGTGATTGGTCATGGGCACCTATTTTTCTTGATTTTAACCATGATGGATGGAAGGACTTGTTTATATCCAACGGTATTCCCCGTCGAATGAATGATATTGACTACATCAATTTCCGCGCAAACAATGAGTTTAGATGGAAACAGCAAACCAATAACTTAGAAGAGGATGACTTATCAGTTATCGAAAAGATGCCTCAGATTAAGTTAAAGAATAAATTCTACCAGAACTTGGGAAATCTTCGCTTTGAAGATATCGAAAGTCGGGTAGATAAGGCATCACCTACATTCTCTAACAGTGCGGTTGCGATCGACTTGGATAACGATGGCGACCTGGATATTGTAACCAATAATATTTACGATGCCCCCTCTGTTTATAAAAATCTACTCATGGACGGAGCATCTGAGGGCCCAAAAGATTATTTGTCATTGGATTTGGAAGGCACTGTTGGCAATCGAGATGGTATTGGAACTCGAGCTATCTTATTCAAAGGGGATGACATATTGTACTTTGAGTACTTCCCCGTTCGGGGTTATCAGTCGAGTACCCAAGTACCTTTTCACATTCCGGTTGGTGATAAGTCAGCCATGGATAGCATATTGCTGGTCTGGCCTGATCAGTCAGTTCAGCGACTTGACGCACCTGATTGGAATACCACACAAGAAATAAGGTATGATCCGCAGTCTACTCTTTTTGATTGGTCTCTGTTAAAGAATAGAAAAGATCAATCCAATTTTGATTTATCTGATCAGACAACCAAGACCGGACTCGACTACGTCCATCAGGAAAATGATTTCATTGAATTTAATCGGGAAGGCTTAATTCCGTTTATGGTATCTGCCGAAGGACCCGGAGTCGCGATAGGGGATTTGAATCAGGATGGGCTGACGGACATCTTTCTAGGTTCTTCCAAGCGATTTAAGAGTGCTGTGTATTATCAGCAAGATAAAGGACAATTTAAAGAATTGTCTATTCCTGCTTTGGGTCAGGATAGCCTTTTTGAAGACGTTGACGCTAAAATGGCTGACTTTAATGGGGATGGTTTGGTGGATATTGTGGTTGCAAGTGGTGGAAATGAGTATTGGGGTGAGCAGTCTCCTCGACAACAGCGTCTTTACTGGAATAAGGGAAATGAAACATTCCAGGTAGATACGACTGTTTTTGCGGAAGCATTGCTAACAGCAGCGACTGTTCAGGTTGCAGATATCAATGGCGATAAACGTCCTGATATTTTCTTTGGTGCTCGTGCAGAACCCTGGAATTATGGGCAAGCACCTACATCATTTCTATATATCAATCAGGGTGACGGTACATTCCGGGAAGTTGCAAAAAGCTATGCCCCTGGCTTATCGAATGTGGGCATGATTCGAAGTGCCAACTTTGCTGATGTTGACCAGAATGGTTATCCTGACTTGGTCCTAGCGATGGACTGGGGCCCCGTGATTGCCTTTATGAACCAGAATGGACGCTTGCGCAAAAAAGTGTTATGGGAAGAGAATGGTTGGTGGAATGTAGTGCGGGTATGTGATCCTGACCAAGATGGGGATATGGATTTATTGGTTGGAGGTACAGGTGCCAATGCAAAATTACAGCCTTCTGTCGCTGAGCCCGTTCGATTATATATTAATGATTTTGATGATAATAATCAGATCGATCAGATCTTGACTTATTACTTAGATGGTAAAGAATATCCCTTTGCTACCTTTGCAGAATTAACAAAACAGCTACCACCACTAAAGAAAAAGTACTTATACTCAAAGGATTTAGCCAGAGCTAATCTTACTGATGTTTTTGGTGATAAAAAGTTGGCTAAAGCTAAGGTACTTCAAGTAGAAGAGGCCCGTCATTTGTTTTTAGAAAATGTGGGGGATGGGACGTATACCAAACACTTATTGCCCGATCGGTTACAACTGTCAACAGTAAATGATTTTTGTCCGATTGATTTAGATGGTGACGGAAAAGAGGAATTGGTAGTGGGAGGTAATTTCTATCGGAATAATATTGAAATGGGAAGATATGATGCAAATCAGGGCCATGTTCTGGAGTTCCTTGATGATGGCACTATGTCCGTGAAGCCACTGGGCGATATAAGGCTTGAAGGTGTAGTTCAACGTATCCTGAAGATTCCTGTTGGAGGGGAACCACAATTGCTAATTGTCAAAAATGATGGCCCGGTGCAGTTACTCAAATCTGCACGTAGGCCCATGTAAGTTAATTAATATAAAGGGCCAAGTATAAATGCCGGTTTGCTCAATTCATTGCGCCAATTTACCGAAAGGGTAGAGTCGTTTTGTAACCGAGCATCAATATGCTGAAAATAAGGATTGTCCACCCACATAGGGTGGGCTTTCCAATGGCAATTGATATAGCTAAATGCTTTGACGATATCCGGATTCTGGTCTATTGTTCTGAAAAAAGGAACAAACCATGCTTCCCAAGCAAGTGCTGCTTCTTGCTCGTTATCGAAATCGATAGGCGTGACACGCCCTGTAGAATCTACCAATATAGGAGTAGCCTCTGCTAAGAATACAGGTTTGTTATGCTGGCGAGCAAATGCCAGCATGGGGTGATTTTCGTTATCAGGAGCAAAAAAAGAATATCCACACCAGTCAACATAATCATCTCCGGGATAGTATCTATTCATATCTTCTAAAGTAGTTCCCCGCCCTTTGGATTGCCACACGTAGGTGATATTAGCTACACCGCTTTGCTCCATTATATGTCGAATTCGCTTAAATGAAGATACATAAGCTTCAGCCTGATAATGATTCCAGTCGTGGCCGTCAAATTCATATCCAATTCGCAAAAAGATGGGTCGTGGAGCAGTTTTTTTGATCCAATCTGCTAGCTTGAAGATTAGGTCATCATGGTCACCCTTTGCAACAAGGGTATCATGGCCACCCTTCATATCTAATCCAATGGCTAATG